>JANOOU010000092.1:0-5959 GCA_031421475.1 Gammaproteobacteria bacterium
ATCGTCAAAACGCCTTATATGGGTCAGCCGCCGCAGGAAGTGGAAGATCAGGTCACTTACCCACTCACTACCGCACTGTTGTCGGTGCCTGGCACACGCGCGGTGCGCGGATTTTCAATGTTTGGCGAATCATTTATTTACATTATTTTTCGCGATGGAACCGACCCCTACTGGGCACGCTCACGTGTGCTGGAATCCATTTCACAAGCACTGCCACAATTACCCCCGGGCGTCACCCCCACATTGGGGCCGGATGCATCGAGCACCGGCTGGATATTTCAATACGCGCTGGTAGACCGCAGCGGAAAAATAGACAATCACGAGCTACGCGCCTTGCAGGATTTTTTCCTGAAATATGAATTGCAGAGTGTACCGGGGGTGGCCGAAGTAGCGACCGTGGGCAGCGCAGCCAAACAATTTCAAATCGAACTTAACCCTCACAAGCTCGCGGCCTATAACCTGAATTTTGAACACGTTGCAGACGCGATACGCGCAGCGAATCAATCGGGCGGTGGTGCAGTGATCGAAATGGCGCGCGCCGAATATATGGTGCGCTCCAATGGTTATCTGAAATCACTCGCCGATTTGCGGCAAGTGGTGGTGGGTCAGGATGCGCAAGGTTACCCGCTGCGTCTTGCGCAAGTAGCGAACATTCAAATCGGCCCCGAAGCACGGCGCGGTACTACCGATCTGGATGGCGAAGGCGAGGCAGTCGGCGGCATTGTTGTGATGCGTCACGGCCACAATGCGCTGGATACGGTGGCGGCCGTAAAAGAACGTTTGGACACGCTGCGTGCTGGTTTACCGGCGGGCGTCGAGCTGGTGGTTACGTATGATCGCTCCAATCTTATTTTGCGTGCCGCACAAAACCTGCGCGATAAATTAGTGATTGAAAGTATCGTGGTGGCACTGGTGTGCCTGGCCTTTCTGTTTCACGTGCGCTCGGCACTGGTGGCGGTGGTCAGCCTGCCGCTGGGCATACTCGCCGCTCTCTGGGTGATGCAAATACAAGGCATCAACGCCAACATCATGTCGCTGGGCGGCATCGCCATCGCGGTGGGCGCGATGGTCGATGCGGCGGTGGTGATGATAGAAAACATGCACAAGCACCTGGAGCGGGCAGGACCCTCCCCAGACTATTGGGAAGTGGCGCGCGTTTCTTCCATAGAAGTGGCGCCCGCATTATTTTTCTCGCTGCTGGTGATTACGGTTTCCTTTTTGCCTGTATTTGCACTCACCGGGCAGGAAGGCAAACTGTTTGCACCGCTGGCCTATACCAAGACCTATGCGATGGCGGCGGCCGCAGCGCTGGCCGTGACTTTGACTCCCATCCTGATGGGTTACTTCATCCGTGGCCACATCCGCGCCGAAACAGAAAACCCGCTTAACCGCTGGTTGCTAGCCAGCTACAAGCCGTTGCTGCTGCGCGCGCTGGCAAATCCCCGCCATACCTTTCTGCTGGCGCTGCTGTGTTTGCTCAGCATCGCGTGGCCGCTGTCGCGTCTCGGCAGCGAATTCATGCCACCCCTGAATGAAGGCGATCTGTTGTATATGCCCAGCACGGTACCCGGCATCTCAATCGACGAAGCGGCGAACTTGCTGCAAATTACCGACCGCCTGATACGCACCGTGCCTGAAGTCGAGCGCGTCTTCGGCAAGGCCGGACGTGCCGACAGTGCAACGGACCCCGCTCCACTGTCGATGTTGGAAACCACCATCCTGCTCAAACCCCGCGATCAATGGGCACCCGGCGTCACCATCGACGACATCATTCGCAAGCTCGATAGCACCGTGCAACTGCCCGGCCTCACCAATGCCTGGGGCTATCCCATCCGCACCCGCATCGACATGCTGTCTACCGGCATCCGCACCGTGCTGGGCGTCAAAGTCACCGGCGCGGATCTGGCAGGTATTAGCGATGCCGCACAGAGCATCGAAACCGCACTCAAAAACGTGCCCGGCACGCGTGCGGTATTTGCCGAGCGTGCCGCCAGTGGACACTATATTGATATTCAAGTGAATCGTTTCCAGGCAGCGCGCTACAACATCTCAACCGCAGAAATCAAGCGCATGGTGGAAGGTGCGATCGGCGGTGCCACGGTGACTACCATGATCGCAGGGCGCGAACGTTATTCGGTTAATCTGCGCTATCCGCGCGCCTCCCGCGACTCGCTCAAGGCCATCGCCTCCGTGCGCATCACCGCGCCCAACGGCGCACAGGTGCCGCTGTCACTATTGGCCAACGTCTCCATCACGGATGGTCCCACCGAAATCAAAAGTGAGAACGGCCGACTCATCGCCTATGTGTTCGTCGATCTTGCCACGCGCGATATTGGTGGTTATGTAGAACGCGCCAACAGCGCGCTGGCCGAACAGGTGAGATTACCCCCCGGCTATGCGATGAGCTGGTCTGGCCAGTTCGCCGAAATGGCTCGCGCAAAACAAAAGTTAATGTGGGTCATCCCCGCTACCTTGGCGGTGGTGCTGCTCTTGCTCTATAGCTACTTCCGCCAACTCAGCAAACCGCTGCTGATTTTAAGCGTGCTCCCCTTCGCTCTGGCAGGCGGATTCTGGATGGTGTATGCGCTGGGATACCAACTCTCGGTCGCTGTAGCGGTGGGCTTTATTGCACTGGCCGGGCTGGCGGTAGAATTCGGCGTCGTGATGCTGCTCTATATTGACCAGGCACTCGCCACCCGCACCGGGCCACTCACAGCAAGCAGCATCCCTGAGGCCATCATCGAAGGCGCACTCAACCGTATCCGCCCCAAGATGATGACCGTTGCAGTCATCATTGCCGG
The DNA here is from genome assembly GCA_031421475.1 of Gammaproteobacteria bacterium. GTDB lineage: Bacteria > Pseudomonadota > Gammaproteobacteria > SZUA-229 > SZUA-229 > JACPVK01. The sequence goes on from JANOOU010000092.1 coordinate 2,802, forward strand.
TCTGTTGCCGATTATGTTCAGCCAGGGTGATGGTGCCGATACGATGAAACGCATCGCCGCGCCACTCGTTGGCGGCATGTTAAGCGCACCATTGATCTCGCTGTTTTTGCTGCCGGTGTTGTATAGGGTGTGGCTGCAACGGAATCGCGAATAAAACTGACCGTGCCAATAATACAAGAACGTCATCTGTTTCATTGCTTAACTTAATGGCATGGAATCAGTCCCTATACCTGATCAGGTCTTGCTGTAAATCTGTGCCCCAAAACAAATTACACTATTTTCTGGCCGTTACTGAACGCATGCATATCGATGTTTTAGTTAGAAAATTAAAACTCATTGCATACCATATGTCCATCATGAAAGATGGCACAACCGGGAGTTAGCTATGCTCGACTTTAGCGGAAACGACGAAAAAGCAGAATTAGTGGCGCTCCATTACGCCAGGCAATTTAATAATGTGATTGTGCTGGAAATATTAAACCAGCCGCGTGGTGTCCAGAATGAAGCCGATGCCTTTATACTGGCAAAGTTTTTCTGGGACATGCTCGATGCATCGGCTTTTGATAAAGAAAATGGCATAGTTGTTTTGGATGAGCCCGATTTACAATACTGGATGGAACGATTGCTGAACATTATTGGTGGTTACTTGGATAAAGGTGGTATGGGGCGATATTTGATAAAGTAACTGACGATGCATAGATTTAAAATAAATAAAAAAATGCGGGATTTTTCGTCATGACTCAACGCTTCGCACCAAGAAGCAAGAATTGTAAACAGACAAAGCTAAACAAACAAAATATCAATCATGAAAACTACGGACAGGCCAGATGGATATCTATATACCAGGCAGTAACGCCATCAATATTCTGTTTTATGCAACAATCATTACAGTAGCCCTCGCCTGGCATGGCGCCCGTGTAAAAGTAAAGGCAGTGCAGGTGCCGATATGGGCGATTGCTGCACTAGGTACGCTGTTGATGGCCTGGCAGATGCGTGCTGTGTCGCCACTTTCATTTATTTGGTTTGGTGTTATGGCGGGTGCTGGTTACTGTTTAATGCGGGATGCTTATACATCGATCGCACGAACCGTTTTAATTTTCACGGGGTTTGCCCTGGCTATTGGGGTGTTGCCAGGGTTTCAGAATTTTATGCTTCTGGACAAGGTACAGATCTCTGAGGGGGCTGTGCCCTACTCGCTTTCTCTGAGTTTAAACAAAATAGGCGCTGGTTTAATAGTGTTTTGGGTGGCGTTTAGTGATGCAGAGCGCACAACATTCAGAAGCACTCATATCAAACAAGCAGTTATCCCTGCATTGATTACCATCACCATCGCGCTAGGCTTGTCGAACCTGACGCTCATTCGTTTTGATTTCAAGATCAGCACTTATTTCGTTATTTTTGCAGTGTCCAATCTTTTATTTACGGCCGTTGCGGAAGAGTCGTTTTTCAGGGGGCTCATCCAAAAACCACTGGCACAGTACATGGGCGTATATCCTGCCGTATTAATCAGTGCGCTGCTGTTCGGAGCAGCGCATTACGGCATGGGCAGGATGGATTATATTTTCGTCGCGACCGTGGCAGGAATTGGCTATGCCTATATATACACCCTTACGAAATCTGTTGGCGCATCCATTCTGACGCATTGGGTGCTTAATCTTGTGCATTTTATTTTCTTTACTTATCCATATGTATCGATGAGGCCGGAGCAGTAACTGTTCAGATTATAAAAGGAAAGGTACACAATGCTAAATTATGAAACCCTGGACGCAATAGCGGATGCCTACATACCATTACTGGCGCTGTTTGCGTTTGGTATGGTTGTATCTGGACTTTGGGCGGCGCAATGGAAATTATCGGCAATAAGATCATTATCGCTGGTTGGCATTGCGTTTATTGCGTATGGTTTTATGACGCTGGATGCTTATTTTAATATCGGATCATTTCTTTCTCGTGACTACAGCACTCACACAGCCGTATCAATTGGTTTAATAATTTTTCTTTATTTTAATGTCCGACGATTAGCGATAGTCTGGATAGGTAGTTTTATTTTATATCTCATGCTCATGTTGTATCAGCAGTATCATACGCTCGCTGATATTTTGGTAACCGGTGTTGTAGTGGGTTTTCCAGTTTGGTGGCTTATTTCTTACTTGGCCAGACGTATAACATAAGCAATATTTATGTGGCAAATAATTAAAGGATTCCTGGATGTCTGGCGCTATTATATTTTTCACTATATATAGTAGCGGTCTAAAATTCGGCATGTATAAATTGGCCAGACCAAAACACGTAAATAGCGCATCGTTTTTTTTGCAAATCGTTTGTTACAATTCATGATTCGTTTTGCAGGGCGGGCACATCGTGCCCACCCTGCATTCTGATCTGAGGTCAATCCCGCCCAACATCAAGTCTTGCTGTAAATCTGTGCCCCCTGTTTTACAAACTCAATGGCTTTTTCCTGCATGCCGGCATTCAGTGCCTGATCAGCACTGATGTTGTGCTCGCGTGCATAGTCGCGTACATCCTGGGTGATTTTCATGGAGCAGAAATGCGGGCCGCACATGGAGCAGAAGTGCGCCACTTTAGCGGAATCCTTGGGCAGGGCTTCGTCGTGGTATTCGCGGGCGCGGTCGGGGTCGAGGCCGATGTTGAACTGGTCTTCCCAGCGGAATTCAAAACGTGCCTTGCTCATGGCATTGTCGCGGATTTGGGCGCCGGGGTGGCCTTTGGCTAGATCCGCCGCATGCGCCGCAATTTTGTAGGTGATGATGCCAACGCGCACATCTTCTTTATTGGGCAGGCCCAGATGTTCTTTGGGGGTGACATAACACAGCATGGCGGTGCCATACCAGCCAATGTTGGCGGCGCCGATGCCGGAGGTGATGTGGTCGTAGCCGGGTGCAATATCCGTAACCAAAGGTCCGAGGGTATAGAACGGCGCTTCAAAACAATCGGCCAGTTCCTTTTCCATATTTTCTTTTACCATCTGCAAGGGCACATGGCCGGGGCCTTCAATCATCACCTGGACATCGTGCTGCCAGGCAATTTTGGTGAGCTCACCCAGGGTTTCGAGCTCGGCAAATTGCGCGGCATCGTTGGCATCGGCCTGGCAGCCGGGGCGTAAACCATCACCCAGCGAGAACGACACGTCGTAGGCT
>JANOOU010000093.1:0-3446 GCA_031421475.1 Gammaproteobacteria bacterium
CGCTCTGGATGTTAATGATGAAATGATTGGGTGTGTTGGCGGGTAGTTTATTTTGCCATTGTTCAATGAGATCGGTGCGCACCAGAAAAATGGTTAGTACAATCATCAGGCCCAGGCTTAAAGCCATTAGCTGGATGGTGGCTATAGTTTGGTAACGCACAATATGTTGCAAACCATTGCGCCAGGTATAACGAAACAACGGCATTATTTTTTTACACAAGCGAATCATGCCAAAGGCGCTGAGCATCACTAATACAATGCAGGTCGCGAAACCGGCTAGTACAATAAATGTTAACAACAGATTTTGTGATTGCCACCACATCAGCGCAACCAGGCTGGTTATAGCCATGCCATACACCAGATAACTGCTGCTGTTAAGTGCCGGTAAGTCGCGGCGTAAAATACGCAAGGGTGATACTGATCGCAACCGTAAAATGGCGGGCAAGGCAAAACCGGCGAGCACGATCATGCCGGTTAACAAGCCGGTGAATAATGCACTGACCGGTGGCGCCGGTAAATCTTTGGGCATGAATTCGGCGAGTAATATCACCAGGCCCTGTTGTGTGAGCCAGCCTATTAATACACCCGTGAAACTGGCGATGAGACCGATGATGACGAGCTGTGCAGTATAAATAGATAACAAGGTTTTCTGCGATGCGCCAAAACATCGCATTAACGCGCTTTGATCATAATGGCGTTTGCTGTAACGATTGGCCGCCAGTGCAATAGCAATACCGGCGAGCACGACACTGAGCATGGAGGCCAGCGATAAATACTGATCAGCTTTGTTTAAAGCGGCATTCACCGCAGGTGCACCACTGGCGCCGCCCAATAATTGCTGGCTGGGATTAAGTTTAGGTTTTAGCCATTTTTCGAATGCCGTGCGTTGCTTGGCCGCGCCCGCAAATAACACCGTATAGGTTACGTGGCTGCCAGGTTGTATGATGCCGGTTTTTTCAATGTCGTTGATATGCATTAATAATGCAGGTGCAAACGCAATAAAACCGCCGGTTTGTCCGGGATCGTCGCGCAGTACGGCGGCTACCACAAAGTTTGCATTACCGAGTTCAATAGTGTCGCCGGTTTTTAATTTTAAACTTTGTATTAAACGCGGTGACAACCAGACTTCACCCGGTTTGGGTCCGTGGCTTATTTTTATTTCTTCGGCTTGCAGTTGTTCGCTAATACTGATTTCGCCGCGTAAGGGATAGAGATCATCAACGGCTTTTACCTGCGCCAGTTGAAATTCATTATTAGCAAGCACCACGCTGGAAAAAACCAGACCGGAACTGGTTTTCAGTCTGTAATCAGATTGCGCTTTTTCAAGAACAGAATGTTCGACAGCGCGCGAGCTGCGCAATAACAAATCGCCACCGAGAAAACGGCCGCTTTGATCATGCATGACCTGCTGTACACGCTGGGTGAATAAATCAATAGAGGTGACACTGGCCACGGCTATGAGTAAAGCCATGATGAGAATATTTAATTCACCACTACGCCACTCGCGCCGCAGCAAGCGCCAGGCCAGGCGCAAGGTAAGAGTGATGTTATTCATCGGTAATCATCTTGAGGGTGCCATTTTCCAGAATACAACGGCGCTGACATTGGCGTGCCAGTTGTTCATCGTGGGTGACGATTACCAGTGTGGTTTGTAATTCACGGTTGATTTCCATTAACATATCAATAATGAGTGCACCGGTTTTTGCATCGAGATTACCCGTGGGTTCATCGGCAAATAAAATAGTTGGGCGCGTAATAAAGGCACGGGCGATGGCGACACGTTGTTGTTCACCACCTGACAGTTGTTTTGGGTAATGGTGTAGCCGGTGCTTGAGGCCCACACGCTCCAACAATAATTTGGCCTTGTTCTCACCCTGGCTTTCACCTTTGAGCTCCAATGGCAGCAATACATTATCGAGCGCCGTGAGGCCGGGCAATAACTGGAATGACTGAAAAATAAAACCCACGTGTTGTGCGCGCATATCGGCACGCTGGTCTTCATTCATTTGATCGAGACGTGTGCCCTGTAAACTGATTTGCCCTTCACTGGCATGGTCCAGGCCGGCGAGTAATCCCAGTAACGTCGATTTACCCGAACCGGATGCGCCCAGTATGGCGAGCGTTTCGCCTGACTTGATTTCAAGTTCGATTCCCTTCAGGATTACCAGTGATTCTTTGCTGGCATCATCGGGTGATGCCACGCGTTTATGTAGATTGCGGGTGGTCAGTATTATATTTGGAGTATTCATGATCAGATTTTTGTCGAGGCTTATCCTCATTATAGGCATAGCTTATTCATCACTGCCAGTTGCAAATGCATCAACCACGATTTTGGTAGTGGGCGATAGCCTGAGTTCAGCGTATGGCATGGACCAGAAGCAGGGCTGGGTGTTCCTGTTACAGCAACATATGTTACAAAAAAAACTGGATTACAAAGTAGTTAATGCGAGCATCAGTGGTGATACCACACTCAATGCGCTGAATCGCTTGCAAGCTGCACTGGATCGTCATCAGCCGAGCATTGTTATTCTTGAGCTGGGTGGTAATGACGGCTTGCGTGGATTATCACTCACCGAGATGAAAAAAAATCTTTCGCGCTTGATTGTGATATGCCAAAAAAATAATGCGCAGGTACTGTTAACCGGTATTCAGATTTTGCCTAATTATGGTGCGCGTTACACGGAAGCGTTTCACAATGTATACCCGGAGCTGGCAAGTCAACATAAAATCACACTGGTGCCATCTTTTCTGAAATCGGTTGGCGATAATTCGAGCTTGATGCAAGAAGATGGCTTGCACCCGAATGCAAAAGCGCAGAGTATTTTGTTGCAGAATGTTTTGCCGTATTTACAACCGTTGCTGGAGAAAAAGAAGTAATGCGTACAGCGATATAATACGAAGTCGGCCTAGTCAGCTCGCAGTAAAGCGTCTGCGAAAATGTAATTTCTGTTTGAAAAACCGGATTGCGAATAATCTGTTTTTTTGCGCGAGGCGATACTTATGAACGTAAGACGTAAACTGAAGCCTGCATACGTTGAGCAACGGGTGGGGGTTGTTTAGTTCGCTTTTTGTAAACACGGATAAATCCTGGTTGGTCAGCTGAACAATCATGTGGTCGACCAAGATAATTACTAATAAAGTGCGTTATGTAAAAAGTATAAGTGATTTGTGTAGTCGACCCACAATGGTTGTCCGCACAAATCATCAACGCAGTGTGATCGTCGGCTTCAATCACCACCACATCGGGGCCAAGCAAGCCCAATACATGGCGCAAACCGTCTCGAAACAAAGCATGGTCGTCAGCAACAATAATCTTCACGCAACTACTTTGGCCGCTGACTTCATCAGCCAGGTTAACGAAAACATCCGTAAACGTCCGGCTAAACACACCTACCCAACCATAAATGCATCCATAAACTGACACCTGTTATTCACCACAGGAGTCG
>JANOOU010000094.1:0-8938 GCA_031421475.1 Gammaproteobacteria bacterium
TATGTTCGAGAGTGGCAAGAAGGCTGCTGCACCGCTAACTGGCATGAGTAATGTGACCACTGACAAAGACTTTACTCTGTATAAATGCACCAGTGATACCGGCCATATTGAGTTTTCACAAAGCCCGTGTATGGGCAAAGGTGAGACCATACACCTTCAGCCCAATGTGAATGTGGTGCAAAGAACCCGTATTCCCGAGCAGGAAGAAGAATCGAGTGGCCCGAGTGTTATTACGCTTGGCAATAGTGATAAAGACAATAATAAATCAGACAAAAAAGATAAAAATGATGATGTGGAAATAGGAAATCCCTATGACCCGGACAATATCCAGAAATTAATTAAAGATGCGCAGAATGTTGGCAAGCTGATGAATCAACATGGAAAAGAGATTGAACAGGCAACCCGCCAGCAACAATAGTTAATCCGAAAATAAATTAATCAGATCATTGAGAAACCGATAGCCCAATTCGCTGGGTTGTAGATGTTGATCATCAAGAACAATTAATTCTTTTTGTTGCGCCAGCAATAAGGTGCCGTGTAATACGCTCCGGTTCATGCCTGTGTGTTGTTCAAACAAATCCAGACTAAATCCGTGTTTCAATCTTAAAGCATTGAGCATAAATTCAAACACAATATCGGCTGGGGCCAGTGTTTGTATTCCGGCGCGTTTGTCGGCTGCATGCATATAGCTTTGTGGTTGTTTGTGTTTCCACAAACGTTGAATCGTGTTGTTATCGGCGCGGGTAATTTTGCCGTGTGCACCCGCACCTATGCCGAGATAATCGCCAAACTCCCAATAATTAACATTATGTTTGCAGGGTTTTCCCAATTTTGCATAGGCCGAAATTTCGTATTGTGTGAAGCCGTGTTGTGCGAGTAAATCCTGCCCCTGTACTTGTAGATCCCAGATGTAATCATCGTCTGGCAGAGTGGGCGGCTTGCTGTAGAACAGCGTGTTCGGCTCAAGGGTGAGTTGATACCAGGAAAGATGCGTGGGTTGCAAATCAATGGCGGTTTGTAAATCAAGCAAACCTTGTTGTACCGATTGTTGCGGCAGGCCAAACATTAAATCCAGATTAAAATTATCAAAACCAGCGTGTTGTGCGGTGGCCACGGCTTTGACAGCTTCATCACCATTATGAATGCGGCCCAAGGCTTTGAGTTTATCCGATGCGAAACTTTGTATGCCGATGGATAGGCGGTTAACACCCAGTGCGCGGTAGTCGGTAAATTTTTCTTGTTCAAACGTGCCGGGATTGGCTTCCAGTGTAATTTCTGCATTGGGCGATACCGTGATCAATGCTCGCACGCCACACAATATGTCATCAATCGCTCGCGCCGAAAATAAACTTGGCGTGCCACCACCAAAAAATATTGAATGAATTCTACGGCCCCAGACTTCAGGCAAATCGCGCTGTAAATCGTCCAGCAAGGCGGCGACGTATTGTTTTTCAGAAATAGACGGGCCTGCGGCATGCGAATTAAAATCGCAATAGGGGCATTTTTTTACACACCAGGGGATATGTATGTATAAAGATAGGGGTGGCAGGAGAGTATGCATAATATGGATTTCAGAATATCGGTGAAATATTTTATTTCAGGTGTTTACCTGCCAACCACACTAGCCAGATAATAGGTAGACCGATCAACGTAGTAAATGTGAAAAACCCGGGGTAGCCAATGTTATCGACGATAGTGCCGGAATAGCCACCTATCGTTTTTGGAAGTAGTGTCATCATGGAGCTGAAAATTGCATACTGAACAGCAGTAAAGGAAATATTGGTTAGGCTGGAAAGGAATGCAATAAAAGCTGCACCGGCAAATCCGGCTGCAAGATTGTCTGCGGTTACTGCAATATACATTACGGGTATGTCGTGTCCTACCATTGCAAGCCAGACAAATGCCAGATTTGTAAATGCTGCAAGTATTGCACCTAACATGAGTGTTCTCATGACTCCATAATGAGTAGCAAATAAACCGCCGAGAAAGCCTCCTACAATGCCGATTAGAACCCCAATAGTTTTAACTGCGGTCGCGATCTCCGGTTTTGTAAAGCCCAAGTCTTGATAAAAAACATTGGAGATAACGCCGGGAATGATGTCGGTAATACGATATAGGCCAATTAATGTGAGGAGTAATAAAGCTGTTTTTAGTCCGTATCTATTAAAGAAATCATTAATAGGGTCAACCCAAGTTTCATATGCCATAACCCGATTAATTGCGCCAACGCTAATGAGTGCCCAGCCAATCAGTAGTGCTATTCCGATTGATAATAGAAAGTGGACAACTTCAAAATAGAAAGCGATTATGACACTGCCACCTAGAGCAACTTTAATCCATGTGAATAAGGCAATGGTCATTATAAATGTTGCTATGAAGCAGAAGGTAGTAGCGACAAATACCAAAAATAAACGCAGGTAATCAAGGCTTGAATAAACAGGCGAATTTGATTTTTTATGCTCTGGCTCCTTAATGATGAGCGTAGTTATCACACCTACCAACATGGACGCTGCCATAATGAAATATGTCCAGCGCCATGCTGTATAAATATATTGCCCTTTTTCAGAGCCAAACCACGTAGCTAAATATAATGCACCGGCGCCAGCAACGATATTGGCAAGTCTATATCCGGTTATATAAAACGATGACATCATGGCTTGTAATTCGACTGAAGCTGATTCAATTCTGTAGGCATCAATTACTACGTCCTGTGATGCGGAAGATATGCCCAGCAATACGGCCGCTAATGCCATTAATACTAATCTGTTGCTTTCGGATGGGTCGATACTACCCATAAATATAATGGCAGCGATGATGAATACTTGAGTTACGAGCATCCAGCTACGGCGTTTTCCTAGAATTTTCGTGAGGTACGGCAGCGGCAATTTGTCGATCAGTGGCGCCCATAAAAATTTAAAGGAATAGCTGAGTGCTGCCCAACTGAAAAAAGTTATTGTTTTACGTTCTATTCCTGCTTCGCCTAGCCAAAGCGACAGCGAGGAAAAAATGAGTAATATTGGAATACCCGCAGAGAATCCCAGAAACAACATGGTGATGACGCGAGGCTGCAAAAAAGATCTGAACGATTGGCGCCAACTCTGCATTGGGTTTATCAAAGTCGTCATTTTAGTTCGTAGTCATAATCAATTATCAATGGTGCGTGATCAGAGAAGCGCTCATCCTTGTAAATACTGGCAGATTTTACTGTGGATTTTAATCCCGGTGTAATCACCTGATAATCTATACGCCAGCCGGTGTTGTTTTCCCAGGCGTTACCGCGGTTGCTCCACCAGGTATATTGAAATTCGCGTGGATCAATTTCGCGAAAGGCGTCCACGAAGCCGGTTTCACCAAATAACTGGTCCATCCATTCGCGTTCTTCGGGTAGAAAGCCGGAGTTTTTTTGATTGCCGCGCCAGTTTTTGATATCGATTTTTTTATGCGCAATATTCCAGTCGCCACAGATAATAAATTCACGACGTTTACGGCGAAGTTTTAACAAATGCGGCATAAAACGGTGCATGAAATCGAATTTCACGTTTTGGCGTTCTTCGCAGGATGAACCCGAATGCATATAGAGTGAAATAATGCTCAAGCCATCGAACTGGGTTTCAATATATCGACCTTCTATATCAATATCGTGCCAACCCAGGCCTTTAATCACACGTACTGGTTTTATTTTGCTGAAAATGGCCACACCACTGTAACCTTTTTTTACGGCATCATGAAAATAACAATAGTAGCCCCGTGGGCAAAAGCCCTCGACCAGCTGGTGTTCCTGCGCCTTGGTTTCCTGAATACACACCACATCCGCTTGTTGTGATTCGAGCCAGGTAAAAAAACCTTTGCGTGCAGCGGAGCGTATGCCATTGGTATTGATTGAGATGATTCGCATGGGGTATCAAAGAGCTATAATCGCCAGCATTCTACATGACAGGCTTCGGGGCAGATACCAATGCAGGCATACCAGCAACAATTTATAGAACTGGCTTTGGCCAATGATGTGTTGAAATTTGGCGAATTCAAACTAAAGTCCGGGCGCATCAGCCCGTATTTTTTTAATGCCGGATTATTTAATACCGGTAGAGCGCTGGCCGAGTTGGGCCGCTGTTACGCACAAGCCATTATAAATAGCGGTATTAAATATGATGTAATGTTCGGCCCCGCCTACAAGGGAATTCCGCTGGTAGCCGCAACCGCCATGGCGATGTATCTCGATCACGGCATTGATGTAGCCTATGCCTATAACCGTAAAGAGAAAAAAGATCACGGCGAAGGGGGTAATCTGGTTGGCGCACCCCTGGAAGGCCAGATATTAATCATTGATGATGTCATAACCGCCGGTACCGCCATTCGTGAAGCCATTGATATTATTGATGCAGCGAATGCCACGTCCGTGGCGGTGGTGATTGCACTTGATAGACAGGAAAAAGGACTGGATCAACGCTCTGCCGTGCAGGCTATGCACGATGATTACGGTTTAAATGTGGCGAGTATTGTTGGCATGTCACATTTGATTGAATATTTGCAGACGCAGAAAAATAAATCCGAGGTGTTGGATGCGATGTTGTTTTATCGGGCAGAGTATGGAGTTTGAATAGTAAGGAAGCTTTGATGAAGTCGAACAACACTATTTCACCTGCCATTTCCGACAAAAACATTCGGGAATGACGCTGGATTTGTTGTGTTGATACTTGTTCAGAGGTTCATTAGAGTGGCGTAGCCTGGGAAAAGACGTGCACAGACAGTATATACTGTGTGACACATATTCAGTATCGATAGGAGTTATTAACATGAAACATTATATTCTTCCCCTGCTCGTTCTATCTGGCCTGGCGACAAGCACCCATGCCGCCATGAATAAATGGGTAGATGAAAAAGGTCAGGTGCATTATGGTGACGAAGTGCCTGCCGAATATTTAAACCAGAAACGCTCTGTGTTGAATGAGCAGGGTGTGGTAGTGAAAACGATAAAATCGGAAGCGCAACTTGTCGGGGAGCAACAGGAAAAATCCGCCGTAGACAATGCGAGAAAAGCCAAGCTGGTTGAAACAAAAAAACAGGAATTACGCGATCGTGTATTGCTGGATACCTTTACAACAGAACGCGATCTTGAAATAGCGCGAAGTGATCGGGAGTCTGCAGTTGATTCGCAAATTCAGCTGGCTGAAAATAACATCAAGGATGGTGAACGTAAAATGAAAGAGCTGAATGAACGTATTGCGGCAATCGAAAAATCAGGACGTCAGGTGCCGGCGAATGTTTTTAAAGAAAAAGAGTCTGTCAGTCGTCAGCTTGAAAATAATTATCAATTCGTAGAAACCAAGCAGGATGAACGCAAGGAACTTAATCAAAAATTTGAACAGGATCTTCAGCGTTTTCGTGAGTTGAAAGGATTGCCAACGCCTATGAAAACTTTACCGCCAGCAAGCCCGGCAGCTGCGCCAGTAGCACCCGTAGTGCCAGTAGCACCCACAGCAAAAACGGCGGCGCCACCACCAGCTGCTGCTCCAGCCAAATAACGGCGATAGTATGTGCCAAATAATTTATTCGAATAAAAGTGCCATTAAACAGACTATTGTTCGAATAAATTCGAACCTACAAAGAACACAGTGACCTTAACTTAATGGCATTGTGCACATCCTGTTTTAGCCGTGTATGAGTGTGCCTACGCCTGCATCGGTAAACAGCTCCAGCAAAATGGCGTGTTCAACCCGGCCATCAATTATATGTACCGCATTCACACCACCGCGTGCTGCATCCAGCGCCGAACTGATTTTGGGTAACATGCCACCCGAGAGCGTGCCATCTTTCACCAGGGCATCAATGCTCTGTGGCGTCAGGCCGGTGAGCAATTTTCCATTTTTATCGAGTACGCCCGGTGTGTTAGTGAGCAGAATTAATTTTTCGGCATGCAGCACCTCGGCGAGTTTGCCTGCAACAACATCGGCATTGATGTTATAAGTTTCGCCGTGTTCTCCAACGCCAATTGGCGCAATCACGGGAATAAAATCACCTGAGTCCAGAAATGAAATAAGGGCTGGATCAATATGTGTAACATCGCCAACCTGGCCAATATCAATCACATCACCCGGTTTATCCTGCGCTACCATCATTAATTTTTTGGCGCGAATAAAGTGACCATCCTTACCGGTTAGTCCAACAGCCTTGCCGCCCGCTTGGTTAATTAAACTGACGATTTCCTTGTTAACCTGACCACCCAGAACCATTTCAACTATATCCATGGTTTCCGTATCTGTCACACGCATGCCCTGTATAAATTCACCTTTTTTACCAACGCGTTTTAACAAGTCTTCAATTTGCGGGCCGCCACCGTGCACCACCACTGGATTCATACCAACCAGTTTTAGCAACACTACATCACGTGCGAATGCCGCTTTTAAAACCGGATCGGTCATGGCGTTTCCGCCGTATTTTATAACAACGGTTTTATCGTGAAAACGTTGTATATAGGGCAAGGCTTCAGATAAGACCCTGGCGATATTTTGTGCGGTGATAGTGTCCAAGTGCATGGTCTCTTATTCAGGGAATAAAATATTAATGTGATGTTTTTGTAGGAGCGGGCCATGCCCGCGACAACACCACAAAAGAATGAGTCCGCAAATGAACGCAAATAAACGCTAATGAAAACAAAGGCTCTTGCATTATTTGCGTTTATTAGCGTTCATTTGCGGACTTCAGCTTTTAATCAAGCAATCGCGGGCATGGCCCGCTCTTACAATACAATAATCTATCTGCGTTCATTTACGTTTTCTCATCATTAAAACGGCAATTTCAGTTGCGAATTGATCTTTGACATCTGCATTCTGAACTTGGCCTGAATTTCGTCCAGGCTGACTTGGTCCTCAGCTTCAAATCGTAATACCAAACTTGGCGTGGTATTGGACGGACGCACCAAACCCCAGCCTTTGTCCCAGGTGACGCGCATACCATCGATAGTAGAAATATCGACAGCATCTGGAAATGCTGCCTGCTGTTTGAACTTGTCCATAAACGTGTAATGATCGCCTTCCTTGAATTTTATTTGCAGTTCAGGTGTGTTGAAGCTATCGGGCAGTTTGTCAAAAACATCCGAGGCGGTTTCGTTTTTGTTGCTTAATATTTCCAGCATACGTGCGGCGGCATATAAGCCATCGTCAAATCCGTACCAACGTTCCTTAAAGAATATATGTCCTGACATTTCGCCTGCCAGCAAGGCACCGGTCTCTTTCATTTTGGCTTTGATTAAGGAGTGGCCGGTTTTCCACATCAGCGGTTCACCGCCCATTTTCGTTATAGATTTGCCCAGATGATAGCTGGATTTAATATCGTAAATGATCTGAGCGCCGGGATTGCGGGACAGTACATCTTCGGCATACAGAATCATTTGACGATCCGGGAAAATAATATGTTGTTTGTTGTCGACTATGCCGACACGATCGCCGTCGCCATCAAATGCCAGGCCCAGATCATGTTTGTTTTTTTCGATGGCAACGCACAAGTCTTTAAGGTTTTCCAGTTTGCTGGGGTCGGGATGGTGATTGGGGAAAGTACCATCCACTTCGCAAAATAATTCGGTGACGGTGCAACCGAGGCGCCGAAATAATTCCGGCGCAACGCCACCCGCAACGCCATTGCCACAATCAACAGCAATATTCATCGGTTTGGCCAGTTTTACATCATCGGTAATGCGCTTGAGATAAATCTCAACAACATTTTCCTGGCGATACTTGCCGTTGCCTTTTGACAGACGATTTTCTTCAATGCGTTTGTGCAAACCAAGTATGTCATCGCCATACAGGGTTTTGCCGTTAATCAGCATTTTAAGGCCATTGTATTCAGGTGGATTGTGGCTACCGGTTACCATGATGCCGGTATGGGTGCGCAAATGATGTGTAGCAAAATATAATATGGGCGTGGGTACTTCGCCCACGTCAACAACATCACAGCCACCTGCCCGCAAACCTTCGGCGAGTTTTCGTGACAGCAGCGGCGAATGCAAACGACCATCTCGGCCGATAGTGACGGTATTGCAATCCTGCGCCAAACATTCTGCAGCGAAAGCCTGACCAATAGTTTTTACTGCCTCAGGTGTTAAGTCCTCTTTAACAATGCCGCGTATATCATACATGCGGAAAATGGCGGATGTAATTTTCATGGGTAATTCCTTGGATTTAGGTGCTGCGAAAATTAATAAGTGTAATAGCTCTTTTGTTATTATTTATGACCGGAATGCCCAAAGCCGCCAGCGCCTCGATCCGTTGCATCAAATTCTTCAACCTGTTCCCAGTCGACCCGGACTACCGGTAAAAAAACCAGCTGCGCAATGCGGTCGCCAGGTTCTATGTTGAAACTGTTTTGGCTGCGATTCCAGCACGATACAAAAAGTTGCCCCTGGTAATCGGAATCGATTAAACCCACCAGATTGCCCAGCACAATGCCGTGTTTATGGCCCAGCCCAGAGCGTGGCAAAATGGTTGCGCATAAACCGGGATCGCTGATGTACATGGCAATGCCGGTTGGAATCAGTTGGGTATCACCGGCTTTGAGTGTGAGTGTTGTATCAACACAGGCGCGCAGATCCATGCCGGCTGAACCATGAGTGGCATGTTCCGGTAAAGGAATTTGCGTGCCGATGCGTGGGTCGAGAATTTTAAGTTGTATTTTTTGCATGTGCGTACTTCTGGTTAGGGTTGAGTGTAGTGCTGTGCAATCAGGGTAATAAGCTGTCGTGCTATGTGCGATTTGCTGGTTTTTTCAAGCTGCATGTTGCCGCCGGGCCAGAACACTTGCAGGGCATTGTATTCAGAGTTGAATCCGATACTTTGATCGGCGACATTATTGGCTGCAATCATGTGTATTTTTTTTGCCAGCATTTTTTGTTGCGCCTGTTGATCCAGGTTTTCGGTTTCAGCGGCGAAGCCGACGCAATAGGGTG
>JANOOU010000095.1:0-2254 GCA_031421475.1 Gammaproteobacteria bacterium
AAAATCTGGATTTAGCATGGGACAAGTGAACAATAAATAAAATTAGCACTGACTTAATCAGAACTATTGATTTTACAGCATTACTCTAATCCCTCCTGGAGGATTATATGAAAAAACTTGAAAACGAAAAGGCATTGGTAAAAAAAGCCATTGAAGAAGGCGTTAAATACGGCGAAAAAAGTGGCGCTGTTGAATTCGAAGCCACCGACTCCGCCCAAGAAAAAATTGAATACATATATCGATTGCTGGTACACGATAAAATAATTCAAGCCATTCCTGAAGAACAAATATCGCAACAGTCCATGCGGCACAAAATAGCCATCTGGGCATCGAGACTATAAATATAAAAAATATCTTAAATTATACTGACATTAATTTACATTCAGTATATACAAAGGTAAATATCACCTTATTTGTTATGGAATCTATATCTTATTCAGAGGTTCCATAACCTATTATGTACTGTGATTGGCTAAACAACTGAATAGTTAGTCAACATAATGAAAAATGAACGTGCCATTTTCCACACATTAGTATGGTTGACAGCAGATAATACTGAGACAAAAGAAGCGTTTATTTCATTTATGAACAACAGCTGACAGCTTCCTCAAGCTGATACATAAAGAGTATACATCCCAGCAGCAATCGTTTAGCCATGGCTTTATCTTTTCCAAAGCTCAACGACATTGACCAGATTCAGATTGTTGGAGGCCAGCCTGTTATTCACTTAAACACACATCCTTATATAACCAATGGGTAAACATGCAGTGAACATTCATAATGTTTAATTCACCATTACCACGAATTTATTCTGTCGCCTTTTCCACCGCGCTACTATTTTTATGTTCTGATCTTGCAGCTCAAGAGCCCGAGTGGCAGCTGGGTGCAGGTTTGAGTGTTCTGGATTTTCGTTTATATCCTGGTTCCAGAGATAACAAAACCTATCTGTTACCTTTACCTTATTTTACCTATAGATCAAAGTTGCTTGAAAATCGATCGTGGCATACGGGGTTTACTGCCATCCAATTCTGTCTGGCATATGGATATAAGCGCAGACCCTGGCTTTCCTGTAGATAGCGATGACAGCAATGTTAGAACGGGCATGCCTGATCTCGATGCGATGATACAAGTTGGGCCTTCGCTTGAATATTTAATCAGTGGCAACAGAGCAAGCGTCGAGCAGTTTCAACTGGAACTGCCGTTGCGTACCGGAATCACTGTCGATATCGATCAACAGGCTAATCAGGGCTGGATATTCGAACCCCGGCTGGTATACGAAAAACATCGCATTGGACGTGTCGGCCTGTTTGTTAAAGCTAAATTAGGTTTGCGTTATGCCACGCAGGATTATCATGCATATTATTATGATGTTGATCAGGCCTATGTCACACCACAGCGACCCATGTTTGAATCAATGAATGGTTACAGTGGCCTGGTGATAGATTTACGCACTACATGGCGACAAAACGATATTTTATTTTGGGGCATACTACGCTATCAAAACCTGAGGCACTCAGTTATCGAGGACAGCCCTCTGATAGAAGATCAGCACTATTACTTAATTGGAATAGGCATAACCTGGATATTAGCAGCCAGTGATTAAGTGGAGTAACGTATAGCCTGAAACGTTATCACGTATTAAGAAGCCTTTGTATAAATGAGCGGTTCCTTGCGGTACCAGGATGTGCCGCCTTTACGTTAATCGACCTGGCGACCTCTTTCTGCAATAGAGTCAGCAGTTACGAACTAACTTGCCCTTACCCGACTCCGACTCCTACTCCCTATCATCAGCAGCAGAGATTCTTATGTGGCGATTTTTTCTATTATTGAGCCTTAGTATGCCGGTTATGGCAGCCATGCCTACCTGCGAAAGCACCGACAATGCAAAAGTTTTACTGGAATTATTTACCTCTGAAGGTTGCAGCAGTTGTCCGCCTGCTGATAACTGGCTGGCTGATATCACCAGGCAATTTAATCCTGAACAGGTTATCACCATGGCTTGGCATGTGGATTACTGGGATTATATCGGCTGGAAAGATAAACTGGCAGATCCACAATATGGTGCCCGCCAACGTGGACGGGTACGCGCCGAAAATTCAAACAATGTTTACACACCGCAATTAATGATTAATGGCCGAACACAATCCTGGTACCGCAAACCGGAAACTCTAATCCAGCAGCAATTATTACTGAATAATCATCCGGCCATACAACTGAGTGCGCAGGAACAAAAACAGGGTAACTGGTTACTCAC
>JANOOU010000096.1:0-3726 GCA_031421475.1 Gammaproteobacteria bacterium
GGATGGCGTTATTCAGAGCTTCCTTAATATCAAAAAGCAGCACCCAGACTCAGGTACATACGCTCATCACCCAGTATTTCGTCCAGGCCTTTGGCGGCACCTAAACGCAACTTAAAGGTTATGCCGTAAAAAATATTAAGGTCGGCATGAAGTTCAGCACCCACGCTGGTATAGGCCTTGTTTGATGTGTATTGCCAGGCCATGCCACTGTCTGCAAAAAAACTGCCGGATAATTGCATTAATCCAACAGGTGGCGACATATAACCACGCTCCACCAGCGCTATCGGAAAGCGCCATTCAGCACTGCCGAGTTGCATGCGTCGACCTGTCAGTTCGTTATGGCCTTTTGCATAACCACGCAAGGCATAATCACGTTTGCCAAATGTGATATTACCACTGCCATTTAAGATATCGAGGATTGAGAAATCCGTGTCTTCTCCTCCCAACTGAAAACGCTCAGGTCGTTCGGTTCCATAACCCTTTACCAGCCGTAATGCCAACACATGTTGTCCACCCAGCGGCAGGTATTCACGCCAGTCGAGTGTATAGACTTCACCGGTGTAGTCGCTAGTGAAGACGTCACTGCTTTCAGCGATAAGCCTGACGTTCCGGCCATCGTTGGCACTGACGGAACGAATATAGTGTTTGCTGTTGTTAAATCCGAGTGCCAGTCCCAATGTATTATCCTGCGTATCGGGCAAGGCTGTAGCCTGAATCAGCGGATCACGGCGTGCATCACGGCTGTTGCTGCTTAATGCCGCCACTGCAATATTCCAGGCAGCATCGACTTGGGTATGGGGAAAATTGGCCACAACAAATGCGTCATCATCCTGCCGCGCTACAGCAAACACATTATTGGCATTCAGCAAGATATCGGTTTCACGCTGCACGCCAAAAAATAAACGATTACTCCAGCCATAGGCGAAGCTGCCTGTCGCCCAGTCGTTGGTCGAATCCCAGGCAAAACTGAATGCGTAGTTGTGTATTCCCAGTGCATCATTGCCCAGAGTATTGAAACCGAATTCAGATTGATCTTCGGTGATGAATATAATGGGTTGCCACCAGCGTGGCCGCAGACTGTTCCAGGGAGAATATTCTACAGCAGGTATTTCAGCATAGTGTTCCGCTATAGAATCCTGCCGGCTTGCATCGGGTAAGGGTAATAATTCTGTGGTGAGTGAGTGGGGTTGTTGCAGTTTGTAAATATCGTTGCCATGCGCACTATAACCGGTGTAGATCAGATCCGATGCGACATTTATTTGAGCAGGCTGAAAAGCGCCGCCGAGTTCATGTGTTAACTGTACGATGAGATGACTATTTAGATCATAACGATAAATATTATAAATATTATTGCGTTCAGAACTAAACACGAGCGCGGAACCATCCAGCAAATAACGTGGATGTATATCGATAGCAGGGTCATTGGTTAACTTGCGCCAGTTGCGGTCAGTTAAATTAAATTGCTCAATATTCCAGCCTTGATTCTTGCGAAACACCGATGCCACCAATGTAGTTCCATCGGGTGAAATATCGGGTTGGCCTATGATGGTATCGGCATCACCCTGCCAGATTGTTTGTTGTTGATTGGTTAAGATATTAATCTGCTGCAAGGAGCTGATGGATTTTTCGATATGCACTGCCACAATCATTGTGGCATCAAGCCAGGCGGCCGAGCGATAACGACCACAATGCGTAATACGGGTTAAATTATCTTCTTCGGTATTTTCTCCGGCATCTTTTTCGGCATGGGTGTTGGATTTAAGGAGATACAGGTCGTAGTACACATTGTATTCATTGCATATTTCTGGCTGTGCAATCAGTACATCGTTCTGTGTATTAACATCAATTCGCGCGCCGGGGTGAACGTCTGTCAGCGCCTGGTGTTGCCCTTGCGGGTCAATTCTCATTAATTTGCTGTGATCAAAAGCGCCGTGCTGGATATAATAAACTTGACCATCCGCTGCCAAAACAGATTCGGCTGTGAAATAACCCTCGTCAGTAATGCGTTCACCTGATACAACGCCGATGTGTTCGAGTTGTTGTATTTGCGCCAAAAACCGCTGCTGTAACCAGGCGTCAAAATCGGCCCATAGCTGGGTCACATCTTTGTTAAATAATTGCTCGGTATTGGTGTTAATCATAAATGGAATAATATGGTTGCTGTAATTTGTAACCATCAAATTAATATAATTTTCACCGTAGGTTTCACTGAGAAATTCATAAAAATAAACACCATATAAATAACTGGATGTGCCCATAGGCCAGCTTCGGATAGGTAAATTAACCTGATCAACTGGCTTAACACCTTGCGCGACTTCCATGCGCATCATCATGCTGAATAAAGCGCTTTGACCACGACCTATACCCAGGGCAGTATTGGTTTCATGGTGTGTTGCCAGGCCTTCAATAAGCCAGCCAGGTTGAAACATATTGGGGAATAACAGAAAGTGTCGGCCCAATATTGAGCGCAAACTTTTAGCGCCTCCGGTTACTTTATCCAGATGCAATATATGAGTGTATTCGTGCGTGATTAATAGTTCCAGCCAATCGTTAAAATCTTCAAGTGTATTGGTGGTATCAGGAGGCGAGACAAACAATACACTGCGGCTAAATGGAAACGGTATGGCATAGCCATTGGGCTGATCGGTTTCGTCACTGATAACCAGATGTGTTTTGGTATCGGGCTGCCAGTTAATTCGGGGTGAGAGTTTAGAGTGAACCCGTTCTGCAATAGCGGCTGTTTTATAGGCAAGGTTTTCTGTGCCTTGCGCAAAGTGAATTTCAAAATTATCCGTCGTAATGGTTTGCCAGTTAAGTGAGGGGTCAATGGCAAATGCGGAACTGGAAATAATAAATAATAAAATGTATTTAAGTTGTTGCATAGTAATCCATAGCGAGTGTCTTATTCTTTAAGTCCAAGCCCAACCAGCAAGCTACCAGCACCCGCCAGTATCCAGGTTAATATCGGCACACCAAATAACAGCGTTTGTAATATGTCGATCAGGCCAATGGTGAGCAGGCTGCTGAGTAACAAGGTGCAGCCGGTTATTACAAACCGCATTTGTCGTTGATTATGTTTTAGTGATTTATGCAGGTGCATGATTTCTTTTGTTTGCTGACGGGAGGTATCGGGATTTGCTAGGTGTTGAAGTGATTGAAATAATAGTCCGGGTAATTCAGGCAGTTTTTCACCGATATAGGGTAGATTTTTTTTGAATCCTTTGAGCAATGCCTGAAACCCGACTTGTTCCCCCATCCATTTTTCAAGAAAAGGTTTGGCCGTTTTCCATAAATCCAGTTCAGGATATAGCTGCCTCCCAAGACCTTCAATATTGAGCAGGGTTTTTTGTAACAGTACGAGTTGTGGTTGTACTTCCATATTGAATCGACGTGCCGTCTGAAACAATCGCAGCAGTAAATGCCCAAAAGAGATGTCTTTCAATGGCTTTTCGAAAATAGGCTCACACACACTGCGTATGGCTGATTCAAATTCATCAACGCGTGTAGTGGCAGGCACCCAACCAGAATCGACATGGAGTTGCGCGACGCGCTGGTAATCACGCTTAAAAAAAGCCAGGAAATTTTCAGCAAGATAACGTTGATCTTGCGCGCTCAGTGTACCCACTATGCCAAAATCAACTGCAATAAATCCGGGCGATTGTGGGTTGCTGGTATTAACAAATATATTGCCGGGATGCATATCGGCATGAAAAAAATTATGGCGAA
>JANOOU010000097.1:0-4155 GCA_031421475.1 Gammaproteobacteria bacterium
CCCCGCCAATGCACCCCCGGCAGCAAGGGTGAGCGGCGCGAACTGCGCATGGAGTTAAAAGTACTGGCCGATGTCGGCCTGCTGGGCTTGCCCAATGCCGGCAAGTCCACGCTGATTCGCGCCGTGTCGTCGGCACGTCCCAAGGTGGCGGATTACCCGTTTACCACGCTGTATCCGAATCTAGGCGTGGTACGTGTCGATACCAACCGCAGCTTTGTCATTGCCGACATCCCCGGTTTAATCGAAGGCGCTGCTGAAGGCGCCGGCCTGGGTATACAGTTTCTCAAGCATTTAAGCCGCACCCGAATCTTGTTGCATGTGGTCGACATTGCACCGTTTGATGACAGCGACCCGGTGGCCGAAGCAAAAAAAATTCTGTACGAACTGGAAAAATTCAACCCGGCCCTGCTCGATGAACCGCGCTGGCTGGTATTAAATAAACTCGATTTGCTGCCCAAAGATGAAGCCAAAATACGCTGCAAAGATATAGTTAAACGGCTTAAATGGAAGGCCCCGGTGTACGAGATTACCGCCATCAACGGTAACGGCACCCGCGAACTGACTTTCGATATTATGAAATTTCTGGAAAAGAATAATGAAGCGGCACAAGCTGGGTAACTCGAAACGCTGGGTTATTAAAATCGGCAGTTCTTTACTGACCGACGAGGGTCGCGGCCTTGATACTCTCGCCATCAACACCTGGGTCGAACAAATCGCGCGCTTGCGCGAACACGGCAAGGAAATCATTCTGGTTTCATCCGGCGCTGTCGCCGAAGGCATGGCGCGATTGGGCTGGAAAAAACGGCCCCACGCTATTAACGAGCTGCAAGCCGCTGCGGCCATCGGGCAGATGGGTTTGATCCAGACCTACGAATCGTGTTTCAAACAACACAAATTGCATACCGCACAAATATTACTAACCCACGACGACCTAGCCAACCGCGAACGCTACTTGAATGCGCGCAGCACACTCAAAACTCTGCTTAAACTCGGCGCCATACCCATCATCAATGAAAACGACACGGTCGCTACTGAAGAAATTCGCTTTGGCGACAACGACACCCTGGGCGCATTGGTGGCCAATCTGGTCGAAGCCGATTTACTGGTGATACTCACCGACCAGGACGGCTTGTTCACCGCCGATCCACGCAACAACCCGGATGCCGAAATGGTGTACGAAGGCATGGCCAGTAACCCGGATTTTGTGCGCATGGCCGGTGGCAGTGGCAGCCATCTGGGCCGCGGCGGCATGAGCACCAAGATCACCGCTGCGCAACGTGCAGCACGCTCCGGTGCCGCCACCCTCATTACCAGTGGCCGTACCGAAAAAGTATTGCTGCGTATCGCTCGTGGCGACGAACTGGGCACCTTGTTGCTACCCGACAGCAATCCCATGGCCGCCCGTAAGCAATGGCTGGCCAGCAATCTGAAGGTCGCAGGCTGTTTAACACTGGATGAAGGTGCGGTGAAGGTGCTGAAGAACTCCGGCAAAAGTTTGCTGGCCGTGGGTGTGACGTCGGTAACCGGTGATTTTGCGCGTGGCGAGATGGTGAGTTGTGTGGCGCCGGACGGCACCGAGATCGCCCGCGGTCTGGTTAATTACGATGCGCTGGAATCCGCCAAGATTCGCGGTCGGCCCACCAGCGACATTGAATCCCTGCTGGGCTATATCGACGAACCGGAGTTGATTCATCGCGACAATCTGGTGTTGCTCTGAAAACCAGACGTCATTCTCGCGCACTTTGGGCGGGAATCTTGTTACCCATCCAGGAGATCCCCGACACAGGCATTCGGGAATGGCGTTACCAATTTTCAGCACACTAAAAACGAAAAAAAACCGGCTGAAAGCCGGTTTTTTTATGAGCCTGTCAAAACAGATCCGACAATACGACTCAGGCCATAGCGCGAATACGAGCGTTCAAACGGCTCTTGTGACGTGCAGCCTTGTTACTGCTCACGATGTCTTTATTACACAGCTTGTCGATCACCGGCACAGCGGCTTTATAACTCGCTTCTGCCTTAGCCTTGTCGCCCGCTTCAATCGCTTTAACGACATTTTTAATATAAGTGCGGAACATGGAACGCATACTGTTATTGCGTTCATTACGAACAACGGCCTGACGCGCGCGTTTTTTAGCTTGGAGGGTATTAGCCACGGTGCAAAATCCTGTAACGATCAATACATAAGGGCGCGTAAGGTGCCAGTTTCCTTCTGCTTTGTCAACCAATGGATTAGAATCCATGGGTCATTCCCAATAAGTAAAACGATAACAACAGAATGGATGAAAAACCCGAATTCAAGGTCACGCTTGGCGACCCGGTACAACTGCAGTTTATCCCCGATGATGGCCGTGAACGGCTGAGTGCCAAAATTATTGGCCATGCCATCCATAAAAGCCTGATTATTACCGCCCCCTGCGACAGCGCTGGCCAACTGGCCCTGTTACGTGAAAATCAACAGTTTGTGATACGCATGCTTCAGGGCAACCGGGTGTTTGGCTTTGAGTCGGAAATTCTCAAGTACTACACCATGCCATATCCGCACGTGCACTTATCGCATCCCAAAGACATAGAAAGCCTCGTGGTACGCGGTGCACGCCGTATCAACACAGCCAATCGGGTGGTATCAGTACAATCCGATACCCTGCCATCCGCCGTCTCCGCCACCTTGCTTAATATCAGCATGAGTGGCGCACTCCTGCAATGTAAACAGGCGCTGGGTCAGCTCGATGACAAGATCAGTTTTTCGATCGAACCCGCTATCAGTGGCATGCAAAAAACCCTGCGCATCCATGCCGTGATTCGCAACCTCTCAACTCCGCAAGATCGGGAGGAACCCGGTGACGATCTTTATCGTCACGGTCTTCAGTTTCTGGAACTGGACGAGGACCAGCGCCTATACATCACGGCCTATGTGCACGAACAAACCGTTAAACAGCTGGAAGATTAAATGTTACTAAAATCGACGGCTGTCGTCGGCATGATGACGCTGATTTCACGCATCCTGGGTTTGTTGCGCGATATTTTACTGGCGAAATATTTTGGCGCATCCGGCGGTACAGATGCCTTTTTTGTGGCCTTTAAAATTCCCAATTTTTTACGTCGCTTATTTGCCGAAGGCTCGTTCTCACAAGCCTTTGTACCGGTGCTTTCTGAATACAAGGAAACCCGATCGCGTGCCGATTTAATTGATTTGATTGACCATGTTGCCGGCACATTGGGCGCTGTTTTGCTGGTGGTCAGTTGCATTGGCATGTTGGCAGCACCGCTATTGGTGATGTTATTTGCACCCGGTTTTTACGATGATCCAGAGCGCTTTCAATTAACACGCGACATGCTCGCCATCACCTTCCCCTACATTTTTTTCATTGCACTAACGGCTTTTGCCAGCGGCATATTAAACAGCTATCACCAATTTGCCATACCAGCACTGACACCGGTGTTATTAAATTTGTGCATGATTGTCGGCGCGATTTTCTCGGCTGATTTATTCGAAATACCCATCATGGCCCTGGCCTGGGCGGTAGCACTGGCGGGTTTGCTGCAACTGTTATTTCAACTGCCTTATTTAAAGAAACTGGGGCTGCTACCACGGCCACGTTTAAAACGACACCACGAAGGTGTGAAAAAAATCATGAAGCTGATGTTGCCATCTATTATTGGCTCCTCGGTTGCGCAAATTAATTTATTACTCGGCACCATTATTGCCTCCTTTTTAGTGGCCGGCAGTGTCAGCTGGCTGTATTACTCCGATCGGCTGGTTGAGTTTCCGCTGGGCGTGTTTGGCATAGCCCTGGCCACCGTAATCTTGCCCAATCTTTCACAACACCACACCCGCAAATCTACCGAGGATTTCCGCCGTACACTGGATTGGGCGCTGCAGCTGGTAACCTTATTTGCATTGCCCGCCAGCATCGGTTTGTTCATGCTGGCGACGCCGATGTTAAGCGCCTTGTTTGGTTATGGTGAGTTCGATGCCCAGGATATAGAAATGTCGAGTCTGAGTTTGATGGCGATGTGCCTGGGGCTGCCTGCATTTATTTACATCAAGGTGCTGGCACCCGGCTATTTCGCCCGCCAGGACACACGCACACCGGTGCGTATCGGCATCATCGCACTGGTGGCAAACATGGGATTTAGTTTGCTGTATGTATT
>JANOOU010000098.1:0-3571 GCA_031421475.1 Gammaproteobacteria bacterium
TGATGCCCGATACCTTTATTGATTTTAAAAAACAACGCTTTCGCTGGGCTTTTGGCGCCATGCAAATTTTGCGCGGACATATGCAGCAATTATTGGGCACACGGCCAACCAAATTAACCAGCGGGCAACGTTATCATTTCATCGCCGGCTGGCTGCCCTGGTTGGCGGATGGGCTCAATTTGATTTTTAATATTGCCGCACTGGTCTGGACGCTGGGTATGATTCTTTCTCCCGGCGCTTATGATCCGCCGTTGATTATTTTTTCAATGCTGCCGCTGATTTTATTCAGTTTTAAAACAGCGAAACAATTTCATTTGTATCAAACCCATGTCAATAAAGGCATTTGGCAAACCCTGGCAGCAACCGTTGCGGGCATCGCGTTATCGCACACCATATCCCGAGCCATACTTGCCGGTTTTGTAACAAAAGACAAAGCGTTTTTTCGCACACCCAAACTGGCAAAACGTTTGTCGTTTCGCTCCGCGCTGGTGGTGGTGTACGAAGAAGTCATTATGCTGACACTGTTTTTGCTGGCGATAGCGGGTGTGTTGATGGTGCACTCACAAGCCAGCAATAATGTAATGCTGCGTGGTTATGATTCACCGGATCTGGTGTTTTGGCTGGTGGTGTTGTGTGTGCAAGCAGTTCCCTATCTGGCAGCGATAGTGATGTCGTTGCTGGGAGCGAAGGTGCATGGGGCGAAGATGACGGTGGCGGAAGCGGCGTAAAGAAACAAATGAGGTCAAAAAACAAATGAAACAAATGGGTTGATCAGCCAGTTCATGAGTTAAATATTTGAAGTGCTTGGCATGAGCCATCAAAGGATCGAGCAGGCAACGCTTCTGAAAAATATGATTTTCAGAAGCGCCTAAAATAAATTACTTGTGGCACAATTTTCGGAATGGACAAAAACGAGAGTCAGGTTTTGCTTTTTGTTTTCCCCATCTCGAATGCAGGGTTAGGCTGAGATGGCTACCAGTATTTTGGATATTTACCATCACGGGTTGCGTTGTTGTACACAAGCGCGACCGCCACTACAACCAGAGCACCGACCAGAGTGGGAAACAATAAAAATCCCCATGCGGGTTGCGTCAAAAAGACAATGACAGGGTTTGAACCGGCAGGCGGATGCACGGTACGGGTGAGCATCATGAGTGCGATAGCCGTACCTACGGCGAGAGCAACAGCCCACCAATGGGGGCCAAAGACCGCAAGAAAAATGAGACCCACCAGAGAGCTGATAACGTGACCTGCAACCACATTTCTGGGTTGGGAAAACGGAACGTCAGGATAGCCAAACACAAGCACACATGATGCGCCGAATGATCCGAGTACCAGCGCAACAGAGAGGAAATCCGTTAGTGCTGCCACGGCAGCAATGGCAAGCACTCCCCCTAACCACGCGAGGGCAACGGATTTATTACTGGGCTGGGGAGGCAACTGCGCGCTATCGCCTTTGAGTTTTTTTAGAAATGCAATCATGTGATTCCTTTTTAGGGCTTAACGAAGCTGTAGAAAAACGACTTAAAAACATTTTGACAGAAAAATGGATGGGTGGCGAAATTTTTCCCGACACCGAGATCGTCGATCCTGGTGCATTCTGTGAAGCCAATTTTCTTTGGTATGTAATCGAAATATTTTCATTTGGGTTTTTCTACAGCCTCAACGCAAGGCTTAAGCGGCGCAGCGCTTTTTGCCGCGTCCGCTTGAGCGTAGTATTATACCGAATCTTCGATAACGGATGAAGAAGAAAAATTAAAACTCTTAAACGCTTCAACAATTTTGAGGCGACCGTCCTTAGCCTCATGTGCTTTTGCCTCTTGAAGAATTTTATGGCAAATAGAGCCAGCCTTTGACTCTGGTTTCCCTGCAACAGCGTTTATTTGAAAGACCACATGACCATACATGTCGCTTTCAACCGTTTTTCTATAACTGTCATAACCTTCAAATGCTTGCGGATGAAACCAACCATTGGCTGGCTTAGTAACAATGAAGTCAAATAAGTACACGTAATCCCAGCCCTCCTTCTCCAAGGCTTTAATTTGTTTATTGTGTTTCAGAAGTTTTTCCGACTTGAATTCTCCGTTCTCTTCAAGAATAAGCAATTTAACTTTAATTCCAATCAATTTTTCATTTTCAGAATTTGAATTTTTCCATACGGCAATATCAACATCTCCGCTTGCCCCGTATCTTGATTTTTGAAGTTCAATAACAACTTTGTCGCCTTGGCTTAAGCCCAGCACCTGGCAGAGAGTGCTTTGATGGATATACACAAAGTCTCTAGTGAGCTTCTTTTCTCTAGATTGTGGATCTTCGTAGTAGTGCATATTCGGTATAACGAGGTTGTAGAAAAACTACTAAAAAACATTTTGACAACGAAATGAATGGGTGGCGAAACCCTTCCCGACACCGCGATCGTCGATCCAGGTGCATTCTGTGAAGCCAATTTTCTTCGGTACGTAATCGAAATGTTTTCATTTGGGTTTTTCTACAGCCTCAACGTGCACATAATCGGCCGAGCGACAGCGAGGTCCGGCGACCGTAGGGAGCGAAGTTAATGTGATTGTTAGGCATTTATTTAGTTTCTATTCGTGTTATGGGAACGATCTCCGCGCCTGACTGATAAGTGTAAAGTGTATTTAATTGTTTGTTTATGTGCAGGTGATTATCGATATCGTTTTTGTTAGTTCTTAACCTCACATTCCAATTGGCGCTTTCAATATCGCTTTCGAAGCACACCCACTTTATTTCTGTTTCTGGCGCATTTTCTAGGATGTATTTTATCGCTTCATTGCGTGGATTCTGGAAACAGAAGTCCATTTCTTCCACTATGCAGTCTTCGCCTGCATTCAGGTGCCGGATAATTACTAGCCAAGAATCATTGGCTACTATTCCTCTTCCAATTCCTTCGAAGATTCTCGCGCCTGTTCTTTGTTGTAACGCCTCTGAGTAGTGAGTTTTTCCTGAGCCGCACAGACCCGTAGTGAATGTAATAGTTGCCATCGTTAATTCGCGTGCCTAACGTAAAGTTGAGGGGCGCCGCACTTTTGCGGTGTCCCTCACGAATGCCATGTTAGGCAGGGAGGGTGTGAACACATTTAATGTGGCACACCACAAAAAACCTAACGCCTGAAACAACATTTGCAATGTTGCACATAACTGCCGCGAGTAACGATGAAGCGGACGGCGTGTGCTGGCTTAAAAAGAAACGACGTAACAACGGCTGCAAATGATGAACAATAACGAAAGTCTGTTGCGTTTACAAATAAAAAACTAAAGTGCCTAACGTTCGACATGAGCGGCAGTCGGAAGCAAGCGAAGCTTGCTGGAGGCTGTCCGCTCGATGGAGGGGTTAGGCATCAGGCACGCGCCGTTGTGTGTCCATTCGAAATGGTTAAGCCGCATCCGGATGCATGGCAAGTTTGAAATCACGTAAAGGAGCACACCCTGGCAACCCACCGATAGTCTTCATTGTCAGACGGCCACACTGGTGCTGCACGAGCCTTCCAAGCACGTTCCAGGAGTGACCTGACTAGGGCTGAATCGTCGATGAAACGTAGGTCCTGAGATC
>JANOOU010000099.1:0-3560 GCA_031421475.1 Gammaproteobacteria bacterium
GTTTGGCTATAGTGAAACAGGTATTGCGTCGTCACGATGCCGAGTTAACAATTAACAGTCGGCCCGGTGAAGGTTCTGAATTTTGTTGCAGCTTTAATTCCGCGCGTTTGCAGCGGCCAGATCCGCGTAAATTTCTGGGTACGACATCGGCTTGATTAACCGTTCATGAACACTCTGCTTTGCGTGCTACTTGTTTATTAAAGCATGGGCAAGCGGAGTCGTTTTTCAACAAGCTGCTAAGGTAACCAGGCCATGAAAAACTTTAAGGGCACCTCCGGAAATTAATAATTCTTACAAAATCACTAGAAAATCCGTTCGGGCTGAGCTTGTCGAAGCCATGCTGCATGGCCCTTCGACAAGCTCAGGGCGAACGGTGGTATTGAATTTATTGTAAGAAACTTAATTTCCGGAGGTGCCCTTAAAAGAGTCTCTCGCATCACCGGATCCTTTTAACGTTATTCCGTGGCAGCGTTTTTGTTACCGGGCAGTACGCGGTTCATGGCTGTGATTAATTGTTGTGAGCTCACCGGTTTTTCCAGCCAGTCGATAATACGGAAATCCCTCTTGATAGCCAGTTTGTTATCTTCTAAATAGGCCGATATCACGATGATGGGCAGTTTTTCCGTGCCCGGCTGGCAACGAATCTGCTGCATTAAATGCAGTCCACTTTTATCGGGCAACATGAGATCGAGCGTCATGGCGTCATACTGGCGTTGTGACAAAAACAGCCAGGCTGTTTCGGCATTTTTGGCAATGTCGACGTTATATCCGGCGTTACTCAGCATAATGGCAAACAATCTTCCTATATCCGGTTCGTCCTCTACCACCAGCACATGTGGTGCGCCGGGCGTCTTGTTAAATTCTGTATCCGGCTCGGTGATCTGGTTTTTGATAACGGGCAGCTCGAAATAAAAACAGGCACCCTTGCCGGGTTCAGAGTCAAAGCCGATGTGTCCATGCATGCGTTCAATCAGGTGTTTGCTGATGTTCAGGCCGAGGCCACTTTGTTGTCGACTATCGGATGCATCAGCCTGGGGAAATTTTTGAAAAACACGGCTGCGAAATTCTTCAGTAATACCAGGCCCGTGGTCAATCACTTCAACACGAACATGGTTGTGTTGTTGGCGCAGTCTGATTTCGACGCGTCCATTCCGGGGTGAAAATTTGGCGGCATTCGACAGGAAATTTGTCAGAACTTGTTGCAAACGGACGGCGTCCACGCGCACGAATATATTCTCATCGAATTTGATTAATTCAAAATGCACGGCAAATTGTTGTGCATAGTTCTGGATATTTTGTAGGCTTTGTTCTATCAGTGGCAGCAGTGCGTGTGTTTTGAAATCAAAATGCATTTTGCCCGCCACTAATTTTTCCATATCGAGTAGATCACTGATAAGTGTGGTGAGTCGCAGTACATTTTTGTGAGCGAGTTCGATCATCTGTTTGGAGGGGGCCGGCAGTTCACCCAGTGCCCCATCTGTCAGCAGTCCCAAAGAACCATTAATGGCAATAAGCGGCGTACGTAATTCATGGCTTATGGTTGATACAAATTCACTTTTCATTTTATCGATGTGTTTGCGTTCGGTGATGTCACGTACCAAAACAATATACAGCGGCTGCCCCTGAAACGTGCTGCGTGACACGGCAATATCCAGCGGGAATGACGTGCCATTCTTGCGCAGCCCTGGGACTTCACGGCTCACCCCCACTAATTTTTCCAGGCCAGTGGTGTAATATTTTTTCAGATAGGCATCGTGTTCACTGCGAGTCGGTTCCGGCGTGAGCATGCTGATGTTTTGCCCCATGACTTCACTGGCGGTGTAACCAAAAATGCCTTCTGCGGATTGATTGAATGATTGAACTAGGCCTTGCTGGTTAAGAGTGATGATGCCATCTGCTACATTCTCAAGTATGGTTTGGGTAAGGTGTGCGCTTTCAACTAATGCCTGTTTTGCCACTTTGTTTGTAGTGATGTCGGTGGCTATGCCGATAAAGCCGGTGATCTGATCTTGCTCGTTACGTAATGCCGTAACCGATAACAGCACCGGAAATCGGCTACGGTCTTTCCGCACATAAATCCATTCGTGTTCGTTGGCTAAACGCAAACGAGTTTTAGCAACGAAAACTTCGAAACCAGGTTCGAGTTGTATCGTAAGTTCGTCTGAAAATAGTTGCGCACGGTTTGCCACTTCCCTCGCATCGTGAAGGATCGCCAGTGTTTGTTTGCCGATCATTTCCTGGGCGCTGTAACCCAATAATCTTTCGGCGGTTTTGTTGAAAAGGGTAATGCGGCCTTCCGGCGTGGTGGCAATAATGGAGTAGGCGGCGTTATCGAGAACGGCGGTTTGTAAATCCAGTGCTTCACGTAAATCATGGGTGCGCTCTCTAACCAGCAATTCCAGCAACCGTGTTTGTTGCGCCGCCTTGATGTTGCGAATAGTGAGCAGGGAGATCAACAGAAATACCATGACGCTGGTACTGCTGCCCAGTATCAACAGGGGCCAATCAAATGATGACTGGAAATTCGCTTCAAATTCCGGGCGGCTTTTAAAATTAACAGTCCAAACATGCCCATAGGCATTAATGGTGCGAGAGGTTGTGTAACGGGCCTCATGTGCGGCGGGTCCGACGGATGCGGCATCAGTCGAAACATACATTTCGGTCTCATTATTGACCTGCACGCCGTCAAAAATACGGATATCAAGGAGGGGCAGATACTGGCCCAAAATATCCTGCATCAGATCGTTCATGTGATACGGGCTGTAGACATAACCTTGCAGTGCAGCCCAGCGTTGCGCAGCGGTTTCGAGCGGCATGTGTTTGCGGTAAATCGGCACATACAATAGAAAGCCAACTTGCGCCTTGCCCGAATTTTCCGATACCAGCGTGATCTTGCCGCTTATACTGGTTCTGTTTTCATTCACCGCTAGCCGCATGGCCCGTGCAGCCGCAGGCTCGGACATCATGTCGTAACCCAATGCCGCCCGATTGTCTCCGGTAAGAGGTTCCAGATAAATAACCAGTGTGTACAGTGATCGTTCACCCGGCGGGTGAATATT
The DNA here is from genome assembly GCA_031421475.1 of Gammaproteobacteria bacterium. Classification (GTDB taxonomy): domain Bacteria; phylum Pseudomonadota; class Gammaproteobacteria; order SZUA-229; family SZUA-229; genus JACPVK01. The sequence goes on from JANOOU010000099.1 coordinate 3,060, forward strand.
AAATTGCGGGAAACCTTCGGCGCGAACGTTTGATATGGCAGCGGACAGATCCGCAGGCTGGATCACCTGGCTGTAGCCGACACCCCGCATATCAAAGTAGTTTTTCGACAGTTGCAACCGTTCCACGTAGGCCTGCCATTCCGCGCGCTCAACCGATTTGCTGGCATTGAATAAACCGGCGCCACCCAGCAGTATCTGCTCGTGTTGCTTGAGGCGGCTGACAATGACATCGATACTGTTTTGAGCTTGCTTGTTGAAGGCTTGTGTAGCCTGCGCTTCAACCTGGTTGTGCAGGGTATTTTGGGCGAGTAGCAATAATGCCAGGCATACGATTAATACAATCCAGGCGGGCAGGTTGCGATACTGGAGTGATGTTTGCAGTGCGCTAAACATGTAAATCCCTGTAATGACTCGATATTTTTATATGACTTGGCATGTACTTCTGAAAGCTTGGTTGAGTGTAGGGCACCTCTAAAAATGCACTTTTTCCGCGATGGCTGC
>JANOOU010000100.1:0-7832 GCA_031421475.1 Gammaproteobacteria bacterium
CAATCTCGACCATGGCAATGTCGGCGTCACCGGCGCCGGCAATAATGCAGCGCTTGATTTCATCGGTGATGTGCGGAATAACCTGCACAGTGGCACCCAGGTATTCACCGCGGCGTTCCTTGCGGATCACCGATTCATAAATTTTGCCGGAGGTAAAGTTGCTGAAGCGGCCGGTTTTGGAACGCACAAAACGTTCGTAATGCCCTAAATCCAGATCGGTTTCGGCACCGTCATCAGTCACAAACACTTCCCCATGCTGAAACGGACTCATGGTGCCGGGATCAACATTGATGTAAGGATCGAGTTTGAGAAGTTTAACTGACAGACCACGAGTTTCGAGAATCGCGCCCAGCGACGCGGCGGCTATGCCTTTCCCCAATGAGGAAACCACACCGCCGGTAATAAAAATGTAGCGTGTCATATAGTTGGAAACAGGCCTTGGGAGCAATGAGAGGAATCGGTAAATCGCGCGTATATTAGCAAATAAAAAGCGGCGCCTCAATGAATGCTGAATATAACGCGAGCACGGTAGCTCATCATCTATAATCGTGAGCAACCCGGGGCAGCTGTATTCCGGTAAATCATTAAGCGAACACACCACCCGCACATGACGCCTGGCAACCCTTTTCAAATTTCTTTGTCGCAATCCGGCATGGTCCTCGATCCCGCACAAATGCATGCCAGCGCTCAACTGGAAAATTTACACCATCGTTTAATACAACAAACCGAAACACAACACAGCCTCTATTCAAAATTAACACCGTGGTTAAGACACACACGAAAACCCGTTACCGGCATCTACCTGTGGGGCGGTGTCGGGCGCGGTAAAACCTGGTTAATGGATTTGTTTTACGACAACTTACCCATCCCGCATAAACTGCGGCTGCATTTTCACCACTTTATGCAAACCATTCACGACCAGCTCAGCCTGCACAAAGGCCAGCGTGATCCGCTCAAACACATTGCCCGGAATTTGGCTCAACACACACAGGTGATTTGTCTCGACGAGTTTCACGTGGCCGACATCGCCGACGCCATGTTGTTACGCGGTTTACTGGAAGCATTATTCAAGGAAGGGGTTACATTGGTGGCCACGTCCAATCAGGCGCCCGACGATTTGTATAAAAATGGCTTGCAACGTGAGCAATTTATTCCCGCCATTGCCCTGTTAAAGTTACATACGCAAGTGGTACGTGTTGACGGTGGCATTGACCATCGCTTGCGATTGCTGGAAAAAGCCGATGTCTGGTACACACCTTTGAGCCATGACACGCAACAGCAGCTGCAAACAAGGTTTGCAGACTTAACAAAACCTCACACCCACAAAACAGATTCACTATTAATTAATTATCGTGACATAAAAACAGAAATCCGCACGGATAATGTCGTGTGGTTTGACTTCAATATATTATGCAACAGCCCGCGTGCCACACCCGACTACATCGAGATTGCGCGCCGCTTTCATACTGTTTTTGTATCCAACATCCCGCAGATGACTGAATCCAGTGATGATAAGGCCACACGGTTTGTGAATCTCATTGATGAGTTTTATGATCGCAATATCAAGCTCATAGCCAGTGCTGCCACCCCCGCAACGCATTTGTATACCGGCAAACAACTGGCGTTTGAATTCCAGCGCACCCGTAGCCGACTGGAAGAAATGCGCAGCCACGAATATCTCGCACGCGCGCACAAAACCGGATGATGCGGTATGATTTCCACTCATTCACTGTATAGATTTTTATGCTTGACCCTATTCGCCTGCTAATTCTTTGCCTATGCCTCGTTGCCAGCCACAGCCAGGCTGCCAGTCAGCTGACAAGAGAGCCACTGGAATTTGATGACAAGCCGTTAGTTGAACCGCTGATCCTGCCTGATTGGTTCAAACTCAGCTTTCTGGACCTTAAAGACAGCCTGGCCGATGCCAAACAAGCTGGAAAACGCGGCGTGATCGTGTATTTTCATCGCCACGATTGCGCCTATTGCAAAGCACAGATTGAAGTGAATTGGGGCAGTCAGGACATAACAGACTACACACGTAAATATTTCGATGTGATTGCTATTGATGTACTCGGCGCGCGTACTGTTACCGATTTTAATGGCAAAACCTATACTGAAAAAGCCTATGCGGCGCACATGAAAACCGATTTCACACCCAGTCATTTGTTTTATAACACGCAAGGTGAACTGGTTTTACGATTACCCGGTTTCCGTCCGCCTTACCAATTTCGCGCCGCCCTGGAATTTACAGCGGATGCACATTATAAACACGATACATTTGCCGATTATCTTGAACATGCAGAAGCCGCTCTAAGCTTCGGCCAGGAAGAACTTAATGAAAATGATGCCTTTCAACCGGCTCCGTTTCTACTTGATCGCAGCCAGATACCCGCTAAAAAGCCACTGCTTGTTTTTTTTGAGCACCCACGTTGCCATGCCTGTGATTTACTACACGCTGGGCCACTCAGCAACCAAGACATCGATAGACTGCTTAACAAGCTAGACGTGGTGCAACTCGATATACAATCCAATGCACCTGTTATAACACCAGACGGCACCAAAACCAGTAGCCGTGCCTGGGCGCAGCGCCTGCATCTGAATTTTGCACCGACTTTGATTTTTTTTGATGAGCATGGCAAGGAAATTATTCGCGTTGAATCCATATTACGTCTTTACCGCTTAAACAAAATATTGTCCTATGTACTCGACAAGGGTTATAAAAATTACCCGACACTACAACTATGGCAGCAGAGCCAAAAACAATAACGATATGTTGCACAGCACCTTACAAGATTTAGTGGAAGACCTATGCAAACTCGGCTGTATCCGGGTCAACGAAATCATTGCACTATTAGAACAGGGGAAGAATATCCCCGATATTCCTGACCTGAATCCGCCTGAAACCGAAATGTTACTAAGCGAATTGAAAGCCGTTATGGCTGTTTATGAAATACCCGACTAATTGGACTTGAAAAAAACCATGGCTGGTATATTCTAGGGCTTGACTGCTGAGCGTGCTCTGAGAGTCTAAATGACCCATATATATTAAGGATGAAATATGATTATACATACTATCAAAAAGTTACTTGGCCTTCACAGACCCCCCAATGCTGAAATAGATCAGGCAATCTGGGATCATCAATACAGCGCTGGTCGCTGGTCATACCTGGAAAAAATATCTGAACTTGCGCACTATTCCCTGATTGTTGGTTATTGCCAGTATTTCAATAAACACGGCCGGATTCTAGACGTAGGATGTGGTAATGGGGTATTGCAACAACGGTTATCGATATTACCTTACGCAGCTTATACCGGTATTGATATTTCGCAGGTGGCCATCGATTCTGCGCAATCATTTAGTAATTCCACGACAACCTTTATGGCAGCTGATGCAGCTACGTTTAAACCTGACAATTTATACGACATCATTATTTTTAATGAAAGTTTGTACTGCTTTAATGACTGCACAAAAATACTGTCGCATTATGAAAAAATTCTCAGTGCAAGAGGCGTCATGTTGATCTCGATGCATGTCCAGGAATTAAGTGTAAAACACTGGCAGGCTATTGACAGACAATACAGGATTCTGGATGCCGTACAACTCTGCAATGCAGAAAATACCGAATGGATATGCAAAGCTGTACAGCCGAAGAACGCCAATAGCTCACAGTTGGTGCATTGAGTGGCTACGATATTAGGGAAGTTCTAATAATTCCATCCTGGCATTTTCAGAGCACGAAAAAAATGTCATTTTGCTCCCCTGTTTATTTTGCTTGATGTACATGGATGTACGAATGCCGCGAGCGCAGGATGCGCACGACTGCATGGATGCAGGAGGTAGAGCAACGCAGGGAGCGGTTGCCGAGGAGCGGCGCATTTGCGGAAATCTTTTACAAACTATCGCGGGTAGGTAGCCCGCGCCACCATTGACCTGCCCTTAAAAATGTAAATAATGGCCGCCAAGTTTTTTGCATTATTAAAGATTGATAATATCCATTTGCAAATCTTTAACAACCGACTCCTTGGCAGCAGAAGTTATAACTGCCACGCTGGCCGGTTTTTCATGCAAGTAGGTTTCGGTAACACGTTTTAAATCCGTCAAGGTGACTTGCAGAATACGTGAGCGAGAATGTCTGCGTTGCTCTGCTGTACGCCCATACAGCTCATTATGGAATGCCTGTTTGGCTTCGCCAGAGGGAGAACCGGGTTTATCAATACCGCTGATCACACCCAGTATGGCTTCTTCGAGATGCTGTTCGGAATGTTTTCCATTCAGCATCCAGTCTATGGCACGATCAAAATCCGTTAATGTTTCTGCCAAACGTGGATCACGATAGGAATAGAATCTAAAACAGGCATTGGCCGAATCATGACCGGCTCCACCGCCGTAAGCGCCACCCTGCTCACGAATGCTGCGATGCAAAAACCCATTGCGCATAAAACCACCCAATACATTTAATGCCGCCGCATCCGCATGTTCGGCGGCAACGGCGGGATAGACTTTCGCACAAAAATTAACCTGGGTGCTGGTTAACCAGGCTTGTTTAATCTGCTTTTGCGTGGCGGCCAGTGAAAAACCCTTGAACCCAGCTGGGGGTGTGTGATGCGTCCAGATACGCTGAATATCCTGTTGCAGCAACGCATTGGTATCGGCTTCACCGACTAACAAAAACTGTCGTGGCGCCGCCAGAATTTGTGCATGTATGGTTTGAAATTTTTCTGCCAATATTTTTTGTGCAGCGACATCATTTAATTGATCATCCAACTTTTTAATAAATTGAATGCCGGCCAGGCCGGATAACCGGTGTGACAGTGCAGCAGCAGGACTCATACCACTGCTGGCTGCACTCATTGCCAGACCATGCCCCTGACCGGTTACACTTTGCTCACGACGTGTGCGTTTTTGTGACATTAACTCGTGTATCCGATCGAGTTCGTCAAATCTCACTTTTTCCAATGATGTCTTTAATAATTCATTAAACGCCTGGTGATTACGGGCCAGCGCTTTGCCCGACATGACGAAATGACTTTGTGTTTTTTGTACATCGTCAATGCCGCCACGTACAGTGAAATACGCAGATAAACCACCGCTCACGCGTGACTGCCAGTTTTGCATGTCCAGATAGGATTTATCGGCACAACCCAATTCACTGATGAAACTGGTGTAATAAGGCAGCACGTCAAGCAAGGCATCATCCAGTTGTGGCAAGTCAACAATCACTTGCTGGTAAATCAAACCATTGGTGCCCTGGTCATAACAGGTTATTTTATGGTTGGCCGATTTAACAGTTTTTCCTTGTGGTATGGGAAGATCAGCCGGAATATCCGCACGCCCTACTTTGGGCAATATCTCGGCATTGTCGGGTTGATCCTGACGCTGCTTTAAGGCTGCCGTTTGTTTAACAATTTTCTGTTTATCCTGATCGGATAAAGTCGCTTTAATAACCTGCAAACGCTCGGCTTCCGCCTGATCGCGGCGTTTACTCAAGTCTGCATCCGGTTGCAGGGTTAAACGTATCCGGTGTTTATTATTAAGCAAATTATCACGAACCAGAGTACGTATAAATTGCGGATCTTGTATATCTTTGCGCAACTTTTCCAATACTGGATCAAGATTGAGTACAGCCACCGGATCACCCCCGTGTACAGCCGCCGATAAACCCGCCAGAATCAGCTGTAAACCATAGGGTGAACCGTCACCACCGATTTCACGTTGTGATAATTCCAGTTGATGTAACACGGCTTCAACCTGATCCTGTGGTACACCTTTTTCTGCCACGTCCATCAGCACACCCAGTATTAATTTTTCAACGGCATCGGCATGTTGTGGATTGGAACCTTCAAGGCCACAACAAAAACACATTTCACGATTGGAATCTTCCAGCCCGCACAAAGGTGAAGGTGCCGCACCTAAATCACTGGTTTCCAATGCATGACGCAATGGCGAAGATGAATTATCGAGTAATACACTGGTCATTAAATTTGCACACAACATGTCTTCCAGTGAAGCACTTTTACCCAGCAACCAACCCATGACGATATGGGTTTTATTATGTGTTTTATCCTCTGTGCTGTCTTCATCTAATGCATAGACATCATTTACATAAACCGGCTTATGCAAACGCTGTTCATCGCTAACATGAATATTGCAATCCAGATATTCAAATCGCGAGAGCGCGCGTTCTTCAATGCGCTGCTGATGTTCGTATGCCGGAATATCACCACAGGTCATAAAGATGGCATTGGACGGATGATAATGTGTACGGTAAAACTCTTTGAGTTTCTGATAACTTAAATCGGGAATATTTTCAGGTTCACCACCGCTGTTGTAGTGATAGGTGGTGGTTGGAAAAAGCTGCTCCGTCATTTTTTGCCACAACACGCTGGTGGCAGAACTCATGGCGCCTTTCATTTCATTGAACACGATGCCTTTGTATACCAGAGGTGAATTGACATCATCCGGATTTTCAAATTCAACACGGTGGCCTTCCTGCGCAAAATCCAGTTCATTCAGGCGCGAGAAAAATACCGCGTCCAGATAGACATCCATTAAATTATAAAAATCTTTGCGATTCTGGCTGGCAAATGGATAGGCGGTCCAGTCGCTGCTGGTGAATGCATTCATAAACGTATTGAGCGAACGGCGAGTCATCATAAAAAACGGGTCACGCACCGGAAAACGTTCACTACCGCACAACGCGGTGTGTTCCAGTACATGTGCGACCCCGGTTGAATCCATGGGTACAGTACGTAGCGCAACCATAAAAACATTTTCCGCGTTGTCGGCCACCAGATGATAATGCGGGGCACCGGTTTTTTTATGCTGATACGATTCCACAACAATGTTAAGTGATTCAATACGCTGGCTGCCTAAACGCAGATAGGCCGGGTGAATGTGTTCAGGTTTATTCATGTGTTAACCAGTCAGGGAAGGAATAATTAAGGATTGTACCGTGATGCATGGGTCTATGCGACAATAGTCGAAACATCCCACTCTCTAATGATAAAAACAAACCACGATCATGATATCCGCTCTGACTGCTGATCAACTCCGCCCCCCATGCAAGCCCGACGACCTGCCCTTCACCACCACCGATGAACTGGCCGATCTACCGGATATTTTCGCGCAGGATCGTGCTCTGCAAGCCGTCGAGTTTGGCATGGGTGTCAGGCATCGGGGCTTTAATCTTTATGTGATGGGCCCCTCGGGTTACGGAAAGCACGGCATTATTCGCAAATTTCTCCATCGCCGCGCGCGTGATGAGCTCGCACCCGCCGACTGGTGTTATGTACGTAATTTTGAGCAGGACTACAAACCTCGCGCACTCAAGTTACCACCGGGCCAGGGACGACTTTTTCTGAAGGACATGAAAAACCTTGTGGAAGATCTGGGTAAAGCCATCAACGCCGCCTTTGATGCCAGCGATTATCAGGATCAGGTTCAAAGTATTGAAAAGGCTTTCAACAAAAAGCAAAGCAGCCTGCTCGATAAACACAGTGATAGCGCACGCGCACAAGATGTTCATCTAAGCCAGACACCTTCCGGTTTCATGCTGGCTCCAATGAAGCAGGGAAAAGCTTTAACCGAAGAAGAATACGATGCGCTGCCGGAAGCTGAAAAACAAATCATCGACAAAAAAATTGTCAGTTTTCAGGACGAACTGGAGTTACTGGTGCCGGATATTACGCGCGAACGTCGCGAGCACAATATTAAACTGAAAAAACTCAATCGCAAGGTGGCCCTGTTTGCCACCAGCAATTTAATCAAGGATGTCAGAAAACGTTACAAATCCTTACCCGAGGTTGCCAACTACCTTAAGGGTGTTCAGGAC
>JANOOU010000101.1:0-8486 GCA_031421475.1 Gammaproteobacteria bacterium
ACAGATGGTTTGTATAGAAAGTGTTTTTTCACTTCTATACCAGACAACAAAAGTGACTAACAAGGCAAATGAAAATATGATTGTGGTTGTCGCAAGAGAAACATCATAAATATCTACCAGACTATCACTAATGAGTGTGCCAACAATGCTGATCATGACAACTGCCAGCCAGTAAATCCAGGGCACATACTGACTGAAGCGGACCTGAATCACTAAAACCACTGCAAGTAATACACTCATTGACAGAGAGGTAAGAGGCAAACCAAAATCCAGGTTGTAAATTAAAAAATCCGCACCCGTTTCGCCAACAGTGGTTGCCATAATTTTTATTATCCAGAAAATAAGTGTGACTTCCGGCACTTTGTTCAGTATTTGTTTTGCCCGATCACTTGATGTGGTGGTCATTGGATGCTCCGGTAGATACAGATATTAGTATTACTTTGGTACAGTAATGTGGACTATACATAGAACTCATTAAGGGTTTCTTAAAATATAACAGCTGTATATTCGTCTTTTAGAATTTCATACATCACAGGGTACTGAATTGGCTCAGCAATTCTATTATCATCTATACCTCGCTAATACTGCCAGGTAAAAAAGTTAAAAATACTGATCCGTTTACAGATTCAAGTTATCACAGGCCATTACGCATACCAAAAAATAAACAGGCGTCAGTCTGCACCCTAACATAGTCGTTCGATATTTATTGATTAACTTCCAAGTTCAATCAAAAGCTTATTTTCAGATGAAGTACTTTGCCACAGATACAAGAAACAATAATAGAAATGCAGGATGTGCTGACGTAAAACATTTACTTAACTTGTCTGTTAATGGCTATCTTCTGTCCATAATTAATAAAACAATCCAACTATTTCTGTTAGAACAGTTTACTCAAAATATTCTTAATCTGTTCCTGCACCTTCACCAATTCCACCGACGCATCAATCACTTTAATTCTATTCGGTTCTGCTTTTGCTCTTGCCAGATACACATCGCGCACACGATCAAAAAACGCATCTTTTTCCTGTTCAAACCGATCGGGTGCGCTGCGGGTATCGGCACGAGCACGGCCGATTTCCAGCGGACAGTCCAGTAATAATGTGAGATCAGGCTTTAAGTCACCTAAAACCCAGTTTTCCAATTCGGCAATACGATGCATGTCGAGCTGACGGCCACCACCTTGATACGCAAAGGTGGCATCGGTAAAACGATCACACAATACCCACTGCCCTTTTGCCAGCGCCGGACGTATGACTTGTGCCACGTGTTCAGCACGTGCTGCAAACATGAGCAGCAATTCGGTGTCGCTATTCATGTCTTTGAAATCGTTGCTCAGTAACATACCACGCAAGGCTTCACCCAGTGGCGTGCCGCCGGGTTCACGGGTGACGATGTAATTTACTTTCGCTGCGTCGAGCAATTGCTGGATGTAGGCAAGATTACTGGTTTTACCAACACCTTCTGTGCCTTCAAGTGTAATAAAAAGTGGTCTCATTTTTTCTGCTTCTTTTTCCGTTGATACTGATCAACAGCGGCTTCATGTTGCGCATTGTTTACTGAAAAAACATGACGGCCACTACGATCACCGCGTGCAACAAAAAATAAGTACGGCGTGGTATCCGGATGCATCACGGCATCAATGGCCTCAATGCCTGGCATGGCAATAGGAGTCGGTGGCAAACCTTTGCGGGTATAGGTGTTGTAGGGTGTATCCTGTTGTAAATCTTTAACACGAATATTGCCATTAAAATCCATGCCCATGCCGTATATGACGGTAGGATCCGTTTGTAAGCGCATACCAATTCGCAATCGATTAATAAAAACACCGGCTATTTGTTTGCGCTCGGCTGCTTGTGCCGTTTCTTTTTCGACAATAGACGCCATAATCAAGGCTTCATAGGGCGTGGCAAAAGGCAGGCCTGCATCACGGCTCACCCAGGCGTTATTTAATTTACGTTGCATGGTGTTGTAGGCGCGTTGCAAAAACATAACATCATTCATGCCACGCGGAAAAGAATACGTATCAGGATAAAAAAGACCTTCCGGATTTTCACCTGCATGACCTATTGCAGCCATGATATCGGCTACAGATTTTCCTTGCAGGGTTTGCTTGATATCGGGTGAGGCCTGAATACGTGTTAACACATCCTGAAATGTTTTACCTTCAATCAAGGTAACTGTATATAACTTCACCTTGCCTTGTTGCATTTGTTCAAGTAGTTGCAACGGCGTGGTATCCGGCTCGATAACATATTCTCCGGCCTTGAGTTTGTGTGATGCGCCACTGATTCTCGTCCAGTAAGAAAAATAATAAGGTTTTGTAAGCCAGCCGCGTTGAACCAGCTGTTTGGCAAGTGTGGTACTGGATGCACCCATGGAAAACTCAAAATCAACAGACTCTGATATATTTAAGGGTGCATGTAATACTTGCCAGGCATCTACTACTACAACGATTGAAATCAGCAAACCCAGCAATACTATTTTTTTAAAGTGTCGAATCATGTCTGCTCACGTCCTGTTTTAAATGTTGCTGTAATAATTTTGTAATCTTGCCGACAGTATAGGTTTTTTCATCAATCGCGATAACAGGCCAAATACCTATCAAACTGTTGCTCAGGAAAATCTCATCCATTGTAAATAATTCCTTTATGCTTATATCGCGCTCTTGCACAGAAAAATTCAACTGGGCTGCCATAAACATGATCTGTTCGCGCATCACACCACGTACACCGGCACGATGCAAGGCCGGGGTATATAACAGGTTATCTTTAATGGCGAACACATTACTCATGGTGCCTTCTATAACGTTATCGCTGGCATCACACATCAAGCCTTCTGCAATATTTTTATCCTGCCATTCATGACGCGCCAGTACATTATCCAAACGATTTAAATGTTTTACGCCTGCCAGAGCAGTATTCATTGTTATGGGTGTTGCACAACGCCGTACCCATACGCCCTGCTCTGTCCAATGCAATGGGTAGGCTGGCCACTCGGATACCACAACCATACGCGTCGGTTTAATATCATCCTGGTAGTTATAACCTCGGCCGCCAGCACCGCGAGTCTGCACCAGTTTAATAACCGAGTTAACACCTGTGTTCAATTGTTTTATATCGTCCAACCATATATTTTCATCAATAATCGGTAATTGCAATTGCAAACAGCCACGCCGCAACCGTGCCATATGCTGCGACCAATATTCAATTTTTCCATTACGGACTGCCAGTGTTTCAAACAAACCATCACCATACTGGATTGCGCGATCATTGCTCGCCAGTACCGAAGCCGGTTCACCGTTAATAATAGTGTTTGTCATGTTTGCAGTGCCATAATGAGACCCTTAGCTTTGGCCCGAGTTTCCTGCAGCTCATGCTGTGCTACTGAATCGGCAACGATGCCACCACCGGCGCGGAACATTAATTTATTACCCTGGCGAACCAGTGTACGAATTAATATATTTAAATCCATGCTGCCATCACGATTTAAATATCCCACTGAACCGGTATAGGCACCACGACCGGTTTTTTCCAATTCCGCCAGTATTTGCATGCAGCGGATTTTGGGGCAGCCGGTAATGGTGCCGCCGGGAAACACCGCTTTGATAATATCACCCGATGTGATGCCATCACGCAAGCGTCCACGTATATTGGAAACAATATGATGTACATGTTGATAACTCTCAAGCACCATTAATTCATTCACTTCAATGGTTCCCGGCTGACAGATTTTGCCCAGATCATTGCGTTCCAGATCAATTAGCATAATGTGCTCGGCACGTTCTTTAGGATGGCGTAATAACTCGGCGGATAAACTTTCATCTATAGAACGATCGGTGGAGCGTGGCCGGGTGCCTGCAATCGGGCGCGTCTGAATAATGCGGTCGCACACGGCAACCAGTCTTTCCGGCGAAGAGCTGATAATTGCGCTGTCACCCAATGTAACGAGGGCATTAAAGGGGCCAGGGTTGGCCTTACTCAATCGCCAGAATAAGCTGGCATGTGATACATCTTGCTGTAACGTCGTACACCAGCCGCGTGATAAATTAACCTGAAACACGTCGCCATCCAGGATATAGCGTTTTATTTTTGCAACCTGTTGCAAATAAATTTCCGCGTCATCTTCCAGCAAAGAATTGATTTGAATTTTCTGTTGGTATTGTGTTGTAGAACGACAAGTCGCTATTTGCGCCAAATCATCTTGAATTAATTTCAGACATTCCTGACTACTCTGTTCGCACACAATCCATGCAGTGAGTGCAATACGATCAACGATCACTGCTGCAACAAAACGCGTAGCGAAAGCAATCGGCAAACCATCCTCAGCTGCGGGCAGTTTTAATCCTGGCTCCATATCATTGGCCAGTTCATATCCCAGGTATAAAAACCAGCCGCCGGTAAAAGGTAAGTGCGTATCGGTACGGGTAGTTTTTTGCTGTTGCCAATCGGCATCGAGTTGCGCCAGAAAATTTTTATCTGTGTGCTGTAAGGTTTGTTGCGGGCAGGCAAAAAGAATATCAAAGCGCGCAGACTGATCAGACTGTGCATTGCTGGCCAGTAAATGCGGATACCGATCGGGGAAAGCAGTGTGCAAGGCCAGCAGATCGGGGACTGAGCCCAGGGTTCGGAACAGGAAGTAATCTTGCCCCATAACCGCTCCCTTTAGCAGAACAGAAACAGAAAGCGCCAATGAACGCTAATAAACGCAAATGGAGTTATGTAAACAGCACTGCTTTTATTTGCGTTTGCGTTCATTGGCGTTTTCATTTTTTAAATATTCGCGTGCCTGGTCCGCCCGTACAATGTGAATCCGCCAATACAAATCCGCAGGAAATCAAATGCGTTTGAACAAAATTGTTCCGTTGGTGCCACCAAAACCAAATGAATTGGATATGGCCACATCAATTTTCATATTGCGTGCGGTATGCGGCACATAATCGAGATCACAAGCTGGATCCGGATTATCGAGATTGATCGTGGGTGTAGCCACCTGCTCCATCATGGACATAATGGTGAATACCGCTTCAACACCACCCGCCGCACCCAGCAAAAGCCCAGACATGGATTTGGTAGACGTCATCGCCAATTTGTAAGCGTGATCACCAAATGCGGCTTTGGCCGCCATGGTTTCCGCCACATCACCTGCAGGTGTTGAGGTGCCGTGTGCATTTATAAATTGCACATCCTGTGGATTGACACCGGCATCACGCATGGCATTGCGCATACACCGCGCCGCACCTTCGCCACCTTCTGATGGCAAGGTCATGTGGTAGGCATCACCGCTCATACCAAATCCGGCGAGTTCACAATAAATTTTTGCGCCACGTTTTTTAGCGTGTTCGTATTCTTCCAGCACCACCACACCGGCACCATCACCTAATACAAAACCATCACGGTCTTTATCCCAGGGACGGCTTGCCGCTTGTGGATTATCATTGCGTTTTGACAGGGCACGCGCCGCCGCAAAACCACCTATGCCTAAAGGTGACGAGGCTTGTTCGGCACCGCCAGCTATCATTACATCCGCATCGCCATAGGCAATAATTCGACCGGCTGCTCCGATGTTGTGGGTACCGGTTGTGCATGCTGTAACGATTGCAATGTTCGGACCTTTCATGCCATACATAATGGACAGATTGCCGGAAATCATATTAATGATGGAACCGGGCACAAAGAAAGGTGTAATTTTACGAGGGCCGCCCTTGTCGAGCGCTTCTTTGTTATTTTCAATCATAGGCAAGCCGCCTATACCTGAACTGACTGCAACGCCAATACGTTCGGCATTCTGCTCGGTTACTTCCAGGCCGGAATCTTTGATGGCCTGCGTGGCAGCGGCAATACCATAATGGATAAAGGTATCCATTTTTTTAATATCTTTCAGTGGAATATATTCGGCAGGATCAAAACCTTTTACCGTGCAGGCAAAGGTTACGCTGTAATTTTGAGTATCGAACGTGGTTAGGGTAGCTGCACCGCTTTTACCCGAAAGAATACCGTCCCAGGTTGTTTTAAGGTTTAAACCCAATGGTGAAATAATACCCAAGCCGGTAACAACAACACGACGTTTAGCCAAGAATATTCTCCAGAAATATACGCTGACACAAATGAAAAAAGGGCGGGCTCGCGCCCACCCTTTTAATTCACTCTGCGATTAGCCGGCAGCGTGTGCCTTAACGTAATCCAGTGCTTGCTGAACAGTAGTAATTTTTTCAGCTTCTTCGTCCGGGATTTCACACTCGAATTCTTCTTCCAGTGCCATGACCAGCTCAACTGTATCCAGTGAATCAGCGCCCAAGTCATCAACAAATGATGCACTGTTGGTCACCTCTTCTTCTTTGACGCCCAGTTGCTCGATGACAATCTTGCGCACGCGTTCTTCAACACTGCTCATTAGGTTTTCCTCTCGTTGATCGATGATTTGAGATGCGCGGTATTCTAGTGAATTCCGTCACAGCGTGCCAGTTAATTTTTTGGTCGGTCTAAATGACCAAAAAACTTTATTATTCATTACGTTACAAGCAATACATAATGAATTACATTACATTACGGCATGTACATGCCGCCATTAACATTGATGGTTTCACCGGTGATGTAAGCCGCCTGTGGCGAAGCCAAAAAAGCCACAGCGTGCGCTATATCAGCCGCTGCGCCCAATCGTCCTAAGGGTATCTGCTTAATCAGGGTTTCACGTTGCTCATCCGGCAAGGCGCGTGTCATATCGGTATCAATAAAACCCGGCGCCACCGTATTCACCGTAATATGACGTGAACCAATCTCCCGCGCCAGCGATTTACTGAAACCCATGATACCGGCCTTGGCGGCGGCATAGTTGGTCTGACCGGCATTACCGGTCAGACCCACTACCGAAGCGATGTTAATGATACGCCCTTTCCGGGCTTTCATCATGCTGCGTATGACCGCTTTGCTTAAACGAAATACCGAAGTCAGATTGGTCTGCATAATGTCATCCCACTGATCTTCTTTCATCAGCATCAGTAAATTATCGCGCGTGATACCGGCGTTATTCACCAAAATAGAAATAGCACCGACTTCCGTGTCGATAGATTTGATAACGGTTTTAACCGATTCGGCATCCGTCACATTCAACATCATGCCTTTGCCGCCGAACGGCGCAAGATAATCTGCAATAGCCGCCGCACCGCTGTCGCTGGTAGCCGTACCAATAACCGTAGCACCCTGCGCTGCAAGTTCTTCTGCGATCGCACGACCTATACCACGGCTGGCACCGGTTACCAGTGCGATCTCACCTTTTAATACGCTCATTGTGTGGTCTCCAGTGCCGAGATAAATTTATTCAGATTATCCATGTTATCAATGGCGTAGTGCTCCGCCTCTTTATGAATACGTTTATTGAGTCCCGCCAACACTTTTCCGGGGCCGCATTCTACCGTTGCTTGTACACGAGTGCCAGCAAACAGATGGGTGACGGTATCCACCCACAGCACCGGGTTATAAAGTTGTTTTTGTAAACACTCTGATATTTCTGCGGGAATCGCATGTGCACGTGCATCAAAATTTTGCAGCACCGGTATATCCGGTGATTGAATTTTAACAGTGGCCAGACGTTCGCCCAGTTGTTTCGCGGCGTCAATCATTAAAGCACTGTGCGAAGGTACACTCACCGGTAATTTCAATACACGTTTGGCGCCAGCCGCTTTCAGTAACGCCATCGCCTTATCAACCGCGGCAACATGACCGGCAATCACCACCTGCCCCGGTGAATTAAAATTCACCGCTTGCACGATGGATGAAGCATCTGATATCTGCGCGCAAGCCGCTATAATTTGCGCGTCATCCAGTCCCAGTATGGCCGCCATTGCACCTACACCATCCGGCACTGCGTTTTGCATCAGGCGGCCGCGTTCGGCTACCAGTTTCACAGCGTCTTCAAACTGCAAGGCACCCGCACACACCAGTGCGGTGTACTCACCCAGGCTGTGTCCCGCCATCAACAGCGGTTTTTGTTGGGTGTTAATGCGTAATACTTTCCAGGCTGCCACACCGGCCACCAACATGGCAGGCTGGGTGCAGGCTGTTTTGTTTAATTCCTCAACCGGGCCGGCGGCAATAATAGCCGCCAAATCGTAGCCCAGTGCTTCCGATGCGCGGGTAAACAAATTTTTAACTTCATCATACGATTCAATAAACTCAGCCATCATGCCAACAGATTGTGAACCCTGACCGGGAAATACACATGCAAATTTCATAAATAAACCTTTAAAAAATTAGTCCATAAATGCGCCGCTCCTGCGCTTGCGGACTATCGCTTTTATTTAAGCCCCAGCACATCCTGCATGTCAAACAATCCGTTTTTCTTGTCTTGCAGCCAGAGTGCTGCGCGCACCGCGCCTTTGGCAAAAGTCATGCGGCTGGAAGCCTTGTGGGTAATTTCTATGCGTTCACCGGCACCGGCAAACATCACAGTGTGATCACCGACTATATCGCCTGCACGAATGGTTTCAAAAC
>JANOOU010000102.1:0-2419 GCA_031421475.1 Gammaproteobacteria bacterium
CATCCGAAAAAGTACCGGCACCACCTTCACCAAACTGCACATTGGATTCCGGGTCCAGCACACTTTGGCGCCACAACCCAAACGTGTCTTTGGTGCGATCACGCACCGCCTTGCCACGCTCCAGAATAATCGGCCGAAATCCCATCTGCGCCAAGATCAATCCGGCGAATAATCCCGCCGGACCCAAGCCGATCACCAGCGGGCGTTGTGGGAGATTGTTCGGTGCTTGTGTTACAAATTTGTAATGCGTATCCGGCGCAACTGAAATATGTTTATCGTTATTAAATTTCGCCAGTACGGCCGATGCATTTTTTATTTCTACATCGAGTGTATATACCAGCATGATCATGGCAGGTTTGCGCGCATCGTAACCACGGCGCACGATCACATAACGTATAAAGTCTTCAACAGAAATTTCCAGACGCGAAATAATAGCTTCAGTTAAATCCGATTCGGTGTGATCTATGGGGAGGCGTATTTCGGTAAGGCGGAGCATTATAAATCTCAGACAAAAAGAAAAAGAAAACGCAAATGAACGCAAATGAACGCGAATAAAAGCGGATTAATTGAAAAAATTAAGAATGTCATGAATTTACTGTAGGTCAGCCTTTAGGCTGACGCTTTGGATTCCAAACTGAGAAAAAGCGTCAGCCTAAAGGCCGGCCCACAAATAACATGAAGGTGGGCAGTGCCCACCCTACGCTAAATACGCTTTTAATTTTTTATCATTCTTTTATTTGCGTTCATTTGCGTTCATTTGCGTTCTCTGTTTCTTTTAAAGCTTCACCCCGCATGCGCAACCGACTGGCTCACCGCATCCGCAATTTGTTGCGCATAGGCGCTTACCCGTTTTTCGTCTTCGCCTTCTACCATTACCCGTATTAAAGGCTCGGTGCCGGAGGCGCGTAACAACACACGGCCACGACCATTGAGTTTTGATTCAACGTCGGCCACCGCGGCTTTTACTTTCGGTTCATTAATGGGATTGGTTTTTACAGGCAACGGCACATTTACCAAACGTTGTGGCATTTTCACCATGCCTTCCAGCGCCTGATTTAATGACAGGCCGGTTTCTGCAAGATAGGTCATCACTTGCAATGCCGAAACGATACCATCACCGGTGGTTGTTCTATCGAGACAAATAATATGGCCCGATGACTCACCACCCAGGGTCCAGCCTTTTTCACGCAAACATTCCAGCACATAACGATCGCCCACCGCTGTGCGTTCAAATTGCAAACCGGCTTTACGTATGGCGAGTTCCAAACCCATGTTACTCATTAAGGTACCGACCACGCCTTGCACGGTTATGCCGGCATGCAAACGCGATTTGGTAATCAAATATAAAATTTCATCGCCATCAATAATCTGGCCTCTATGATCCACCATAGCAACACGATCACCATCGCCATCAAATGCTATGCCTATATCAGCACGATTTTGCATCACCGCCGCAGCCAGGGTGCCGGGGTGTGTTGATCCACAGTCTTCATTAATATTTAAACCATTGGGTTTATTACCTATCGTAATAACTTCTGCGCCCAGCTCGGCAAATACATTGGGCGCAATATGGTAGGTGGCACCGTGCGCGCAATCGAGTACAACTCGCAGCCCGTTAAATTTACTACCCATCGGAATCGTCGCCTTGCAGGCTTCGATATAACGACCTTGCGCATCAGTTACCCGTTCGGCCTTGCCGAGTTTTGCAGAATCCGCCGTCACCATGGGTGATTCATACATGGCTTCAATTTCTTCTTCAATATCATCCGGCAACTTGGTGCCCTCGGCAGAAAAAAACTTCAGGCCGTTGTCGTAATAAGGATTGTGCGACGCGCTGATAACAATGCCGGCGGAGGCGCGCAGTGTGCGCGTAAGGTAGGCAATGCCGGGCGTGGGCATGGGGCCGAGTATACGGATATCAACACCCGCTGCCGCCAGGCCGGCTTCGAGGGCGGCTTCAAACATGTAACCGGATATACGTGTGTCCTTGCCCACCACAACCGGGCGATTGCTTTTGCTGCCCAGCACCCGGCCTACGGCCCAGCCCAGTTTCAGCACGGCGTCGGGTTTCATATGACCTTCACCCACGCGACCACGAATACCATCGGTACCAAAATATTTTCTTGCCATGTTTTTATCCTTGATTAATCCTGCTGCGAATTATAGGTCATCACTTATAGGGCACTTCTAAAAATAGTAATTTTTTCGTGAGGGCAAGGAAGCACCGCGCACAGAACCGCAGTGTATAAGGCAACCATGAGGATTCGAGCACGGAGCAGACGCAGCCATCGCGGAAAAAGTGCATTTTTAGAGGTGCCCTATAGTTGATACGGCGTGACATACGCGTAATACATCCAGCGTCGCTTTTACATCATGTACGCGAAATATTCTTGCCCCATTTGTGTAGGCCAGCACCGCG
>JANOOU010000103.1:0-3065 GCA_031421475.1 Gammaproteobacteria bacterium
GATGTCATTAAATCGCATTTGCACAACAAGGCCGCACGATGTGCGCTGATTTTATTTGCGCCCAGCAAGGCGGCAATACGTTCGGCAATTTTTGCCACGCGCCGACTTTTGTCACCGAGTGATCCCAGTTTATTCTGGAACACCACGTTATCAAGCATGGATAAGCGCTTTTCCAGCGGCTGCTTGCGATCCTGATTCCAGAAAAATGCAGCATCCGACAAGCGAGGCCGAATCACACGCTCGTTACCGGCCTTCACTTTAGATACATTCGTGCTATTGATATTGCTGATGGTTATAAAGTGCGGCATCAACTGACCTTCACCATTTAGCAACGGAAAATATTTTTGATTGACTTGCATGGTGGAGATCAATGCTTCTTTTGGCACGTCTAAAAAGTGTTGTTCAAAATCACCGGACACGGCTACCGGCCACTCCACCAAACAGGTCACTTCCTGTAACAAATCATCATCCATCACAGCACGGCCACCGAGTTTTTCGGCGGCCTGTTCAACCTGTTGGCGAATATCGTTTTTGCGTTCTTCCATGTCGGCAATTACAAACGCCTTGCGCAAAACTTCAATATAGTCTTGTGGAGACTGGAGCTTTATCGCCTGTGGCGCATGAAAACGGTGGCCGCGTGTTTCGCGGCCGGCCATTATTCCAAGTATGGGCGCTTCGATAACATCCTTACCCAATAACATCACTACCCAATGCACGGGCCGTACAAATTCTTCTTTTCGATCGCCCCAGCGCATACGTTTTGGAATAGGTAGTTTAGCCAGCGCCTGTGCAACAATTTTCGGCACAATTTCTGCGGTAGCCTTGCCGGTTTCTTTTTCAACAAAACCCAGCCATTCACCTTTATCGGTTTTAATGCGGCCCAATTGTTCCGCGCTCACACCACATGAACGCGCAAAGCCTTCCGCTGCCTTGCTTAATTTACCTTGTGCATCAAATGCCGCCTGAATCGCCGGGCCGCGCTTTTCTACTTCGCGATCCGCTTGCTGTGTGGCAACATTTTTTATAATCATGGCAAGGCGTCGTGGCGTGGCATAGGCCACTGCATGATCGGCACTGGCATCCGCTGACATAAGACCGGCTTCTTTTAATCCGGCGACTACGCCGATTAGAAATTCTTCGCTCAGAAGTTTTAATGCTTTGGGAGGCAATTCTTCGGTGCCTATCTCTATCAATAAATCGGCTACTAACAGATCACGCGAACTCATGCTGCACCTGCCTTGCAAATCGGAAAGCCCAGCGCTTCACGTGCATTGAAATAGGCTTGCGCTACCGCGCGCGCCAAACCGCGCACACGTAAAATGTAACCCTGACGTTCGGTAACAGAAATCGCGCGTCGCGCATCCAGTAAATTAAAAGTATGCGATGCTTTTAATACCTGCTCATAAGCGGGCAAGGGCAATCCGGCCTCAATTAATTTTTTGCTTTCGCGCTCACAAATATCAAACCAGTTAAACAAAGAAGCGGTATCGGCCTGCTCAAAATTATAATGTGATTGCTCCACTTCATTTTGATGAAATACGTCACCATACGTCACCACACCTTGCGGGCCGCGTGTCCACACCAGATCAAATACGCTTTGTACATTTTGCAAATACATCGCCAACCGTTCCAAGCCATAGGTAATTTCACCTGTAACCGGCGCGCATTCGAGTCCACCGACTTGCTGAAAATACGTAAACTGCGTCACTTCCATCCCGTTCAGCCAGATTTCCCAGCCCAAACCCCAGGCACCGAGAGTGGGGGATTCCCAGTTGTCTTCAACAAATCGAATATCGTGTACCAGTGGGTCAAATCCCAGCATTTTTAACGAGCCTAGATACAGCTCCTGAATATCATCCGGCGACGGTTTCAGCATCACCTGAAATTGATAGTAATGCTGCAAGCGATTCGGATTTTCACCATAACGGCCATCGGTAGGACGACGCGAGGGTTGCACATAGGCGGCACACCAGGGCTCGGGGCCAATGGCACGCAGAAACGTGGCCGGGTGAAAGGTACCGGCACCGACTTCCATGTCCAGCGGCTGCAAAATCGCACAACCCTGTTTTGCCCAGTAGTCCTGCAAGGCCAGAATCAGGCCCTGAAACGTGGAAACGTCGTTATTCATATTGGTTATTCGATTCGCAAAAAGTGGTCGCAAGTATATAGGAATGACCCTACATTAAGCAGCAACGTCCTATTGCATTTTCAGGTTAAAATGCCACCCCCCCAAAACCCAGTAGTCAATCATGTCTCAAGCCAAAGCCGTTTCGCTAATTTCTGGTGGACTCGATTCCCTGCTCGCCACCAAGGTGGTGATGGAGCAGGGTGTACATGTCGAAGGCATTAATTTCTTCACCGGTTTTTGTGTAGAAGGCCAAACCCACGCCGTACGCAAACGCCACGAAGAAAAATCCAAACGCAACAATGCACTGTGGGTGGCCGAAACCCTGGGCATCAAACTGCATATCATCGACATAGTTGATGAATACAAAGACGTAATGCTGAACCCGAAACATGGCTACGGCACCAATATGAATCCCTGCCTCGATTGCAAAATTTTTATGGTGCAGAAGGCGCAGCAATGGATCGAAAAAAACGCTTTTGATTTTATCATCACCGGCGAAGTGGTGGGGCAGCGTCCGATGTCACAACGCAAAGACACCATGCCCGTGGTGGCACGCGAATCCGGCGCACAAGCGCGTTTGTTGCGCCCCTTAAGTGCAAAAAATTTACCGGCCACACTCGCCGAAGAACAAGGCTGGATTAAACGCGATGCCATGCACGGTTTTTCCGGCCGCAACCGCAAACCGCAAATCGCCCTGGCCGCACAATACGGTTTTGAAGACTACGCCACGCCAGCCGGTGGCTGCTGTTCTTTAACGGATGTGAATTATTCCAATAAGCTGGTTGATCTATGGCAGGCGCGCGGCAAACGTGATTATGAAATGGATGACCTGATGTTATTAAAAGTGGGCCGCCATATTCGTCCACGTCCGCATTTCAAATTAATTGTTGGCCGCGAAGAAGGTGAAAATAATTATCTGCAAGGTTATGCAAAAATG
>JANOOU010000104.1:0-4816 GCA_031421475.1 Gammaproteobacteria bacterium
GCTGTGGCGAAAAACCATCCAGATACCAGGCATCTACTTTTGTCACCATGGCAGGCAACATGTCCATGACATCGCCCAGCATTAAACACAACACCACACGATTGTGTATTATTTCAATAGAATGAAATCCCTGAACCGGCTCTGGCCAGGAATTAAGTAACCGGTTAGCCAATTCTGAATATTCCGGCCAGGCTGATAAAGCCCGCCCAAGATCGGATTTGCACAACGGATATTTTTCAACCGAGAAATAATATAAACAGGCTTGTGGCTGGCTGGTTTTAAGCCATGTATCGGCGGTTACAAGAAAACTTAATCCCGTACCAAATCCGGTTTCACCAATAACAAAACGCTGACTGCTCAACCAACGCTGCGGCAATCCGTTGTGCTGCAAAAAAACATATTCTTTTTCTGCACGACCACCCTCTGTAGAGTAATAGACATCATTAAATTCCTGGCTGGCGGGTTGATTTTCAGACCAGCTAATATTGGCTTGCTGCATGGATCTGTCTTAACTAACGATGAAAATTGATTATACTACGCGCCACACGACAATCCGGCGTCTCATGGAATCCCTGACACAATTAAAAAATATTGGCCCAAAAAGCACGCAGTGGCTGCATGCCATAGGTGTCTACACGATTGATGATTTGCGCGAAATGGGCGCAATCGACTGCTGTCGTGCACTCAAGGCACAGGGATATCCGGCAAGCCTCAACCTCGCATACGCTATCGAAGGCGCTTTAAGAGACATTCACTGGTGCAAACTCCCGACGGCCGTTAAACAGCAGCTTAAAATGGCGCTGCAAACATCATGACGATATCCAAAATAAAACAGGCCCGACTTGATCTGGCCTATCAACACTGCCAGACCATTGCACGCAGGCATTATGAAAATTTCCCGGTCGCCTCGTTAGTGTTACCTGCCCGATTAAGAAAACATGTTGCTGCCGTTTATGCCTTTGCACGCCAGGCTGACGATTTGGCCGATGAAGGCATATTATCCAGCGAAGCTCGCCTCACTGCGCTCACTAACATGGCGACCACACTGCGCGAATGCAGCGAGGGAAAAACTACAAACGACCCAGTTTATCTGGCGATTACAGATACCATCACTATCTTTAAGCTGCCCATTATGTTGTTTGAAGATTTAATCAGCGCCTTCTCACAAGATGTGAACAAACATCGCTACCACGATTTTAATGAACTGTTAGAGTACTGCCGACGTTCCGCCAATCCGGTGGGCAGGATCATGTTACATTTTCATGACCAAACCGATGCGACATCCCTGCATCAATCGGACGATATATGCACGGCCCTGCAACTGATTAACCTCTATCAGGATTTGCATCAGGACTACCACGAATCGGGGCGCATATATATTCCCTTAAATGAGATGAAAGATCATGGGGTGACAGAAAATCATTTTGCGCATGATATTAATGATGCTGCCCTGCATGATCTAATGCAGTTACAATATCGTCGCACATCCGAACTGTTACAACGCGGTGCCGTACTCGGTAACAGACTGCAAGGCAGATTTGGTCTGGAAATACGCTTGATTATTGCCGGTGGTAAACGGATTTTGTTTAAATTACAGTGCCAAGAAAATTGTTTTAATCGGCCCAGACTAAAACTTAACGACAAACTTTGGATGCTCTACGCAGCACTGCTACCATGACACCAGATGCCTACTGCCAAGCCAAAACATCTCAAAGCGGCTCCAGTTTTTATTACAGTTTCAAACTCCTGCCGACGCTGCAACGCCGCGCCATGAATGCACTCTATGCATTTTGCCGTGAAGTGGATGATGTGGTAGATGAATGCCATGACGAAAACATCGCCCGCATCAAATTAAGCTGGTGGCGCGCAGAAATTAGCCGACTATTTCAAAAAAATCCACAACACAAAGTAACACAGGCACTGCTGCCATTACTTGATCATTTTAATTTAGCCGAAGAATATTTTTATGAAATAGTTGATGGCATGGAGATGGATCTCAACCATCATGAATATCAAAGTTTCAAAGAGCTAAATCTATACTGTTATCGTGTTGCCAGTGTTGTAGGCATATTATCCGCTGAAATTTTTGGCTTCAGCGACCGTAAAACACTAGTTTATGCCCAAGCTCTTGGCACCGCTTTTCAGTTAACCAATATTCTACGCGATGTCCGTGAAGATGCGGCGCGCGGGCGCTGTTATATACCACAGGATGAACTTGAGCTTTTTGGCGTAAGCAAACAGGATCTGAATCAACCTGTTACTTCTGCAAGAGTTGTTAATCTGTTTAAAATGCAGGAACAACGCGCCCGGGAATATTACGCCAAGGCTTTTAATGAACTACCCAATGCTGACCGCTATCAACAACGGCCAGGTTTAATCATGGCGAAAATTTACCAAACTTTGCTGGATGAAATTGAAAATGATGGATTTCGCGTTCTGGAACATACAATAAAATTACCGCCGTTACGAAAATTATGGCTGGCCTGGCGCGCTGCCAGACATGAAGAAGCCATACATAAAAACTATTTACGATCACTTAAAAAAAATAGATACTAATAAGTCAGATGAAAAGAATACCATTCAAACAAAATAATGAATTGTTAAATCCAGCGTCATTCCGGCAGGGACGACGACGTATTTTTAACGTGCCGGTATGGGTGCGTATCCTTTTCAAGTGTTCCGGTAGTAATTCCATACGGCACAATGCCCGTTGGTTATTGTGCCCTACGTATTTATTTTGCTACGGCCTCTGCATCATTAAATACTTCGCGCACTTCCGTTACGAAATACTCTGTATCGCCAAAACAGCTACTCGGTATACCAACATGCTGTTCATACACCAATGAGACACGCTTGCCAAATGATGCATTTATTTTTTTTGCCACCGCATCATCGGATACCGTGAATATAAATTTTTCGGTTAGCGTGCCCTGCATATTGATCATGGCCAGTTCACCTTCCCAGGTTTTACAGAGCCAGCCTTTATTGGAAAATTTTTGTACATACCCGGCGCGTTCTCCCTCGGAAAAGCTCCATGTCAACACCAGCCAAGTGTAAAGTACAAATAACACAACAACTGCGAGTATTATTTTCCACGACCAGCCGATAAATTTTATCATTATATTATTGCTATTCATTTTAGGAGTACCTTTTAAATAGATGTTGGTTAAATTCTGTAATAGGCGGCGTATTACGGCGTTATTCATGCGCCCAGTATTTGCCGGTATGTATAACCACTGCTGTCGCTCGGGTTGCCATTGTAACTGTACTGCGTTTATTCGCGTTTATTTAGGTTATTTTTTTACTCTACGGCCATTGCCGATGAATGACTCACCACCGCCATGCCAGATTTACACCCGCACTCGAATCACCATCATCCAACGGTTTATCAACTTGTAGTACCAGGGAAAATTTGTCGCTAACATGATGTGTCGCCATAGCCGTCAGATAATCACTGTCTTTCAAATACAGGGCCGAGGTTATTCGGCTAAGATCTATCTCCAGCCCGTATTTTTTTCCCTCTGCACCCAGTTGTAGATTGGTTGTTTTCTCAGCCAGTGTTGTTGCCTGACTTAATGCCTGTGGCCTTAGCCTGTATTGCAGATTGACATTGTCTGACGCGGCGCTGATATTTTTTTCATAATCGTATTGGCGATGTTCAACGGCGCTGTAAAACAGGGAACCAGACCAGCCCACACCGTAAAGCACTGCGGTTCGATCTGACAGGGCCGATCGCCGTGACAAGCGTTGGCGGAAAAATACTTCCACTTCACCCGTTTGATAGCCCAGCATGATGTGCCACGCATTAATATACGTGGTGGTTTCCAGTTGCACTTCACGCGCCTCAAGTTCGCCGCTGTTGCCTGACCAGGCATAATCAACACGCGCACTGAAATCTTTTTGCGGATTGCTACCCAGGCCGAGCGACCAATCACTGCTCTCAATCTCGAAGTGTTGCTGGTTGGCACGGACATACAGTTGCGTGTTGGCCAAAACATCGGTCAGAGCAATGGATGCTGCCAGGCCATAATATTGACCACCATCGAAATCACTGCCGCTATTCACCTGCAAACTGGACGTTGTTGCCGGTATCGCATCCAGCAGCAACCAGAAGTCGTCGCCCTGCGCATAAGCAGGCGGACATAATAAAATCGTAACAATGCCATAGAACCCGGTTTTCATTTGTTTACACACATAAAAAATCCACACGGATGATTACACCCGTGTGGATTATTTTCAACCTTTCGGTTTATTCAGCTATGCGTATCTGCACGCTGCGTGCCGTCAGCAGGCTGCTGCCCGCGTCAAACACGCCATGTGCATGCACACTGATCACTGCGCTGCCACCAACCGGCAAATTATTGACGGCGGTAACATAATCGCTCCAGTTCACATACACGTCGATGGCGGTGCCACGGCTTATCACGAACAGGCCTTCGCCATTATTGCGGGGTGCAATCAGTGGCATGCTGGCCAGGCCGTTCAAATCAGTAGCAATACCTGCCCGATACAAGTGATGCAATTCACCCGCGTCGATCAAACTTAATTGCAGGCCCGATGCATCCAGATTGCTGATGGCATTAACACTGCCATTACCAAAACCCACTGCAATATGTACCGGCAAACTGCCCACATCAACAAGGGTTTTTGCGCTGAAATCTTCTGGCGCCGTGCCAAATGCGCGCGCAAAGCCCAGCACTTTTAGCGGATCGCCAATTTGCAGATTGCTCAGGCTTAAACTGCCGCTGTCAATTTCATAATTTTCTGCATCGGCATCGCTGAGTGCATCGCTGCCGGTACCGTTAAAATCAAACAT
>JANOOU010000105.1:0-3156 GCA_031421475.1 Gammaproteobacteria bacterium
CCAAATACGCCACATCGTCCTTGGCGTATGCACCCGACATCACCAGTAACAGCAAAAGACCTAAAGGGGACTGACCTAAGGTCAGCCCCCCCGGCAATTTAAAATTATTAAACATAATCTACGCTCACTATGTGACGGGGACTGACCTCAGGTCAGTCTCCAATTCGATACCCAATTCAGCAGGCCTACCCTTGCCACGCAACTCCACTCGGTAGCCCAACCGCTCCGCCACCTCATCCACAAACCGCGCATTGCCGGTTAATTGGTTGCGCTGTAAAGCATCTCGAATTTGTTTCAATTCATCAACTGATGTACCTGCTTGCATATACGCCCTGTAATACGCTACGCGTTGCTCGGCAGTATTACCCAACGACAAATACACCTCATCCCAATCCAGCAACCGGTTTTTAACCAGCCCCATGCGCTCACCATAACTCGACCAGCGATACAAACGCGGGCCCGCTACCATACCTGCACGCACCGGATTCATTTCAACATAGCGCATGCACGCCAATAAATATTCGTTGCGCTGAATCGGGCTCGCTTTAAACCGCCCTTCCCAGAGTGAGCCGGTACGCTTCTCCAGTTTATTCACATACGCCGCTTGCCTGCCCGCAACACGTTTCATCAACTCGGAAATTACCGCCGACTTATCACCCGCCTCAACCACCAAGTGCACATGATTGGTCATCAAACACCAGGCGAGCACACGTACACCGAGTTTTTGTTTCCACTCGCAAAGGTTTTCAAAATAAAACTGAAAATCATCATCCGACAAAAACACCGCTTTGCGATTATGGCCGCGCTGAACAATATGATGAGGACAATGCGGAATCAGTAAACGCGGCCTTCTTGGCATGGCATACTTCCTAGTTGTATTGAACGAGGACAGATCTTTTTTCGACTAGCAACATACCAATCAGCTGTCATTTACTTCAAGAAAATAGATCTGCCCCCTTTAGTTGTTAAATAAAGATAAAATAAATTGACACCAACGATAATTACATGTCAACAACTGATTATTTGGATATTGTCCCGGCAACTCTGCACCCTGCGTACGGCCACGCTGCGTTGATTTATCATAATCTTCATTGTCTCTATCTAATTCATCTAATAGTTTATTAACAATCTGATGAGCTTTTTGATCCAGTAATGAACATGAGCTACTTGATGGGTGAGACATAATTCGTTTGTCAATTTTTTTAGCTGCCTCTTGCGCCATTTTTAAATGACCCAGCTCATGTTGTCGCAAAGCGTCATAATATCTTTCAAAAATTACACGCGTCTTGTCATCGGAAGTGACCAACTTTGGTAGAGTAACTTCGACAGTTAATTTGACGATGCTGCCACCAACAAAACAGCCAACGTTTTACTCCTCTTTCAACCAAATCCACCATTTAATTCTATATGTAGTACCTCCGTGAAAAGCACTTCCTTTCTCACGAACAGGGGTGCTTTTATTAATATCCAACAAAAGTGACTCACCAGCCTTGTGATTAACAATATATGTATTGTAAGTAAGTAGCTCAATCACCTCTGCGACAACCGGAGTCGGCAGAAAGCTCAGTAAATATAGGAAACTAACAAATCGCATAATACATCATCACTACATTAGATAAATAATTGTCCACATTATGGTTAAATTTTTGATTGAATATTTTTATCTAAATATTACGCAAAAACAACCTTTACTAACACAGAAACGTAAGTAAGTATCAAGGGTCAGACTCGTTGATATCCATCATTTGTCGCCAGCTTCACGCCTGTAATCCTCCGATTTTCTATCCCCGCCATGGCCGCTTGACGTTACCGGCCTGTCAATTTGTTTCGATATTTTTGTTTTAAAACGATTAGCGCCCATTATCCAGGCTTTATTGGTAGCCTCTCGGATAAACTCCAAATCCGTTTCCGGAATGCGCGCACGAAACAGTTGCCGATAGGCCGATTGCCTGGTTGCATCCGCCGATGCCAACCGCAAATATTGCCGATGCGGTGTAATCAACGGGTTATCCACGCCCAAAGCATTACGTTGGTAACTCGACCACCGATAATCCGCCGGATGTTTCACCCTGTTTTGCGCCCTGACCGGATTCAATTCGATATAGCGCATGCAAGTGAATAAATAGTGTTCACTGTCAATGAGCGTTGCTTTGTAACGCCCTTCCCATAGCGTGCCGGTTCGATTGTAACAATGATTAAAATATTGGACGTAATAGCGACCAAGCATCTGCATCATTTTGCCTATGCCAGTTTCTGTGTGTGGCGTCACCAGCAAATGCACATGATTGGTCATCAACACATAAGCATGGATATCACACTGATGCTTCTTCGCCGCGTCTGCAAGTTTTTCAAGATAGAATTGATAATCGTCTTCCGCACGAAATATATCCTGACGATTATTGCCACGCTGTATAAGGTGTTGTGGTTGGCCGGTAATAGCAAACCGGGGCAGTCTGGCCATGCGTGATTAGTCCTGTAACAAAATGCAACTAAAGACTAGCATGCTTGCTGACGATTATCAACGAGTCTGACCCCTGGATTTCCGGATTTCGCGGATTTCGCGGATTTCGGATTTCGGATTTCGTGATTTCGTGATTTCGCGCTTATTATCACATGCTAAAAGAAGGCACCGTATTTGATGTGAAACGTGCATTCGGGTAAAGGGTTATCAGGTGATGAGATCGAAAGGGGTCTGGCGACCAGCCCGGTGCTCTGAATATCCATCACCTGATATTTATTTAATTTGATTGAGTGAAGTGCCTTCGGCGTAAGCTTCAAAGAGACTGACTGCGAGTCCTGTACTCTGTATCCATTAGCTGCGCTGAGGTACCGATTATTTTATGGGGCAACAAGGTTGCCAGGGGCGTTGGCTACACTGCGCAAGCAGCGCTGACTGCCTTGATCCTGATGGGTGACTGGAGCACTTCATTTTTGAAGTAGCGCGTTAACAAAAAATCGGGCGCAGGACACGACAATCAAATGATAGCGTTTTAAATTTTGGGTGGCCGCACTTTAATTTTGTTCGGCTTGTTGACAGGGAACGACTTATGGGTGACCCCTTGATTCCCCTCTCTCATAAAAGTCATATTCATAATGAATATCGTAAGATCCATCCCCGTCGCTATCAAAATCAGACGACGTCAATTTATTCATTTT
>JANOOU010000106.1:0-3849 GCA_031421475.1 Gammaproteobacteria bacterium
GTTGTACAAATATTCCAAAACATCGATTTGTTGAGAGCCGAACTGGAGGCTCTACAGCCGAACCAATGTATTATTTTTGGGACAAACAAGGCCAGGACTGGAATCGAGCCACCGTATATAGGAGTGCAGAATGGGCTGGCACCGCACTGGGTGAGCGTACAATAGTCCTTTCTGGTTCTCGCTTCGATAATTCACAGGCGCAGAAGCTAAAAAGCAAAATCACTTCATTCATGCAGCGGTATCGTAGCTTATCCGTTTCAAGCCTTACTCATGAAACACTGGAGGAGTACTACAAGTTTATACAGACATTTCACCCAACCAGCTTATGGGGATATGTCAGTGGCATGTCTACGCTAGCTGATTTTATATTAAAAAATCATCCGAATACAGACCTGTCTTTTATTAAAGCAATTATGACTAGCTCAGAAATCCTTCCTAAAGAACATCGAGAAAAGATAAATCGTGCTTTTGGTGGAGAAAAAATATTTGATCAATACGGAAGTAGAGAAATTTATATAGCAGCAGAGTGTAATAAACATAATGGTTATCATATTCATAGTGAAGTCGTGTTTGTTGAAGTTGTTGACTCCAATGGAAATTGGTGTAAGCCAGGTGAAACTGGTCGCGTACTTCTTACTGACCTGAGTAATCATGCTTTTCCATTTTTACGCTATGAAAACGGTGACTTGGCAAGTCTGGAAAACGACGAGCAATGCTCATGCGGAATGTGGCTGCCTCGAATTAAAAATATCCAAGGACGTGTGGCGGATGTTCTGGTGCTAAAAGATAGAATAATAATCGCCCCTACTATTGTTACTATTCTTAGTGACATGCGAGGCATAAAAGCCTATCAGTTACGACAAGATAAAATTGATGAAATAGAACTTATTCTTGTGCCAGATGATAACTACAGCTCTGATTATGAGAAATATATTCGTGGTGCAATTGAAGAAATGCTTGGTGGTCAGGCGACACTAAAAATTACGCATGTAGATGAAATAAAAATTCCAGAATCAGGAAAAAGACAATACATTGTTTCATCTATTTCTAGAGAGCATTTTTAATATTATGAGTATTAATAACGCAAGAGCGATATGATCACTATGAAGTTAAAACAAAAAATTGGAAGAATAATTATCGAGATTTTAAACATTCGATTTTTATTTAAATACGGCCTAAAAATAGGTCGGCACGTTAAAATATCAAAAGGCACGCTGCTTGATATTCGTAATGGTGGAAAGATAATTATTGGTAATGATGTGACGCTGAATTCACAGAATAAAGGTTATCACATAAATATGCACTCACCCGTAAAATTATTTGTTGATATTTCCGGGGCTGAAATAACAATAGGTAATAACACCCGCATTCATGGTTCATGTATCCATGCATATAAATCCATTAAAGTTGGGGCTCATTGCCTGATTGCCGCCAACTGCCAGATTATGGATTGCAGCGGACATGATTTAAGTTTTGAATGTGTTGAAAATCGTATAAACACCAAAGGAATAAGCAAGCCTGTAATTATTGAAGATTGTGTATGGATCGGCGCGAATTCAATTATTTTGCCTGGTGTAACAATTGGAAAAGGATCCGTGATCGGCGCAGGTAGTGTGGTTACAAAAGACATACCCCCAATGTCTGTAGCAGCAGGTAATCCTGCCAGAATTATTCGAACATTTTCCTAATCAGGTACATTTGTATATATATTGTGATATTCAGCTATCCACTCCTTAACCACATGATCAGGGTTCCATGCTTCGAGGCGTTGCATGGCATTCCCTGTCAAAATTTTCCCTATCTCAGGATTACTTACAATATTCATTATATGCTCCGCAAGTAATTTTGAATCACCAATATTTGCTAACAAACCATCTTTACCGTCTGTAACAACGAATGGTATTCCGCCAGCATTCGTGCTGACCACTGGTAATCCTGAAGCGTATGCTTCCAGTATGGAACCAGGCATATTATCTACATTAGGTGTATTCAGAAATATATCGCATTTTTCATAGAGAGCAGGCATCTCATGATTGGCAATATTCCCCAAGAAGTGAATGGATTTTTGTAACCCGATGCCTTTTACAAGCTCCTGCAACCGTTTTCTCTCTGGTCCATCACCCGCTATATATAAGACCGCATCGGGGTGGTTTCTATACACAATTCTAAATGTTTCAATAACACAATCAATGTTATATATGGGTGCAAGATTGCGAGCAGATAATATTATTGGCCTGAATTTTTCTCTTTTTTTAAATTTGAATCTTTCTACATTAGCAATATTGGGTATGATACGTGTCTTTACATCAAATTCATGGAATGTGTTGGCTAAATATGCGGATGGCACAATAACCGCATTGGAATTCCTAATACTCCAGGCATAAACAACCGGGTATTTTTCATAGTATTTTTTTGCGGCACCACCATGATAATTATTTATAATATTTTTACCTAATATTCTACCTATACCAATAGCCGGAATAGTAAATATAAAGTAATTTAAACCTGATGCGCTAAATATATGCACAACATCAATTTTAATGAAATGCCTGCACTGAATAATAAATAAAATCCATTTACAGAAGCCTCTTACTATTTTTATATTTTCAAGCCATGAGAAATATCTATTGAACTGTGGGTTTGTTTTAACTGGAATGATTGGGTAGCCTTGCTGCTGAAGCCTAAGCAATAACTGTTGAGCCTGTACAGGCATACCTGCTCCGGGTGGCGGGTATTCACTGACAAGCACAACTTTGGGTTGATAGCCATACGATACATCTGACATAAAAAGGCCGCTCAAAAATAGACCGGCCAGATTATACAGGATGCCCGGATAACATAAGGATCTCCTGTGATATATAAACAGCCTTCATCAATGTTCAAAGGCGCCTATATCCACACCCGTGCCATTCGGCCGGGCAATGCCTTCAATATCGTCTGCGGGCGCATTATGTGTTGCAAAAATGGCCAGTCCTGCATCAATGGCTGGTGATGCATTTGCCAATGTAAAATCACTTGTAACCGTATTGGTCAGCACCGTGGCGATGCTGGATTCTATGGATGAATCAGTATAGGTGCTGACCCAGGTTGCATAATTCATAATGTTGGCTTAATTTTTGGTTGTTAAGCTAAAACCGTTGCTGTAATATTTTTGTTTACAACCAGATCAGTACTATCGGTGGCAATACAGGCATTGCCGTTGCCCATAATGATGTTATTGAAAAACACATGGCCGCCGTCATCATGGGTGATTCTGATACCCCATCCCGTATTGTTTACAATCGTGTTATTGATGAAGGTAAGGTTCCAGATAGCTGGTACGGTTGACTCGGGAATACCATCCGCCGAGTCAATTTTGAATGCACGGATACCACGCCCGCCATTGCCATAAATCAGGTTGTTGGTAAATAGCGAATCGTGTACACCATCGGCATCTATACCGTTGCTGGTGTTGTTGTAAAACACATTGCTATCGACTGTGATATTGCTGTGCAGGCCATCACCGCCATTGCTGATATCACCATTGAAATGCAAACCGTTTTTGGCATTGCCGTAACAGCGATTGGCTTTGATCACTACGTTATCTGAACCGGCATTGGAAAGATAAATACCATGGCTGGCTGTTGAGTTATAACTGATATTACCGAGTATAAGTGAGTCAGCCGACTGCGACATATAGATGTTTGTAGAATAACAATTGCGTACAGTATTGAACTGGAACGCAACACCACGCATGGGGTCACCTGCCGATGCATTACGTGCAGCCAGGCACAAAATAGGAGCACCTGTATCGCCACCATCAATAATAAAACCTTCAATGGTGACATAATCACTGTTGCTCACCAGCAC
>JANOOU010000107.1:0-2458 GCA_031421475.1 Gammaproteobacteria bacterium
GTGTGTGACAGCGGGCCACCAAACTCGGTAATAAATCCGGCAATTTTCTGGTGACGCATCACCAGGGTGTCGGCAGGCGTGAGATCGTCGGCAACAATGATGCGGCCTTTAAGATGATCGCCTTGTAATTCTTCCGGTACATCGGTATCGGTGTCGCTGATCAAGCAGCGCTGAATGCGTTGTACAACGTGCACAATGTCGTCCTTGCGCGTTTTAAGATAAAGATCATCCATGTCATCAAATACTTTTACTAATCGATCGCACTGTGTTTGCAAGGCCCATTCGGCATTGCACATGCGATGACGAATGTGTTCTACGGTGCCATCGCACAGCACCGGATCATCAATCATTAATAAGTGGGTGTCGATAAAATGTGTAATGTCATGCGGTACATCGGAACTGAATTTAAGTTTTATGGCTTCGAGTTGTTTTTGTGCATGGGCACGCGCCGTATGGAAACGGGCGATTTCATGTTCGATGCGTTTGGGTGCAATACCATATTCAAATATTTCCGGGCGCTCGCGGTAAAATATTTGAGCCTGGCCTATGGCTATGCCTTTGGAAACGCCTATGCCATGAAACATGACGGACATTATTCAGACTCGCCAAATTTATCGTTGACGAGTGTCGTCAGCGCATTCATGCACAGGTCAGCATCATTGCCATTAACATGGATAATTAATTGACTGCCAAATCCAGCAGCCAGCATCATCACGCCCATAATGCTTTTACCATTAACCCGGTGGCCATTTTTTTCGATATCAACATGGCTGGTAAAGCCCGACGCGGTGCCAACCAGCTTGGCGGCGGCACGCGCATGCAAACCTAAACGGTTGATAATTTTTATGTCCTGTCGCAGTTCAGCCATCAATGTTTTCCTCACACAGGACGATGCCATCACGACCGCCGGTTGCGGCTTTGCGGGCCAGATCGTTTAGATTTAAATCAACATAATTAAGCACGCGTACCAACATCGGTATGTTGATTCCCGACACCAGCCGTACATGGTGTTTGCCGTGCAGGGAACGCGCGATATTGCAGGGCGTGCTGCCAAAAATATCACTGAGTATTAACACGCCATCACCCTGATCGAGTTTGTTTATGATATCTGTAGCTTGCTGGGTAATGTTTTCAACCGGTGCATCGAGTGGTACCTCGAGTATGGCGGTTTGTAAATAACATTGACCTAACATGTTACGCGCCGTATTGCGTAAAGCGGTGGCAACGCCCGGGTGTGTGATTAACAGGACGCCGACGCTCATTCCAGCTCCCGGTGACGCAGTGATACATGTGGAAATTTATTTCGCAGTGCATTGCAGAGTTTTTCAGCCATGTACACCGAACGGTGCTGGCCACCGGTGCAGCCCAGCGAAATTGTCAGGTAATAACGATGTTGTGCATTGAAGAGTGGGATCCATGTTTCCAGAAATAGTTGTAACTGCTCAAACATGGCGATGGCATCCGCAGACGCATCCAGAAAGCGTTTTACTTGTGGATCTTGCCCGGTGAAATCCTGCAAGGCGGGTTCCCAGTGAGGATTCGGCAGGCAACGCAAGTCAAATACAAAATCGGAATCGCTGGGCGCGCCATTTTTAAAACCAAACGATTGCACCAGTAATGACATTTCATGTGCAGGTTTGAGCAATACACGTTCTTTGAGCAGGCTGCGCAGCTGGTGAATGTTGGTGCGCGTAGTGTCAAGACATAAATCAGCCGACAGCGCGATCGGTGACATCAGGTTATGTTCCATCTCAATCGCTTCGGCCAGCGGCAGGCCACCTTTGGCCAGAGGATGACGGCGACGGGTGTCGTTAAAGCGTTTGATCAGGGTGTTGACGTCAGCCTGAAAATAAATTATTTCTACATCAATGTTTTTCGCCCTAATGTCAGCAATAATTTCATTGAAGCGCATCAGGTCATCAACACCACTGCGCGCATCTATGCCCACCGCGACTTCATTGTAAATGCGCATCTGGCGGCTGGACAGTTGTTCGATAAAATTGGGCAGCAAACCCAGGGGCAGGTTATCAACACAATAGAATCCTTCGTCTTCCAGTGTGTGCAGGGCAACGGATTTACCGGAGCCGGATAAGCCGCTGATAATCACCAGTTTCATGTTGCCTGCTCGTTAAGAGTGCCGTTCATATAATCGGTTTGTCGCTGTATGAATTCATCAGCCGCGTTATGTCCGTGATCGGTCAGAATAAAATTACGTACCGCTGCTTCGACCATGACGGCGAGGTTACGCCCAGATGCTATGGGCAGCAAGATTTCCGGTATGTCAACACTCAATATGGTGCGTGTTGTGGTGCTGCCATACAAACGATCCATTTTCATTTGATCTTCGAGCGACATATTGACCAGATGTATGATCAACTTGAGATATTTGTTTTGTTTGATGGCGTTGTCACCGTACATGGCGCGTATATTCAGTACCCCCAGGCCGCGCACTTCCATA
>JANOOU010000108.1:0-3902 GCA_031421475.1 Gammaproteobacteria bacterium
CTGGCGGCCGCTGGCGTGGCTTCAATACTCGTGCCTTACCCACTTGCGGTGGACGACCATCAAACGGCCAATGCCCGCTATTTAGTGGATGCCGGTGCCGCCGTGTTGTTGCCGCAATCCATGCTCAGCGTTGAAAAACTACAGGGCCTGTTGGCAGACATGACGCATGCGAAAGTGCTGGATATGGCGAATCATGCGCGCCGTCTGGGCATGCCGGAATCGACACGCATTGTGGTTGAGCAATGTTTGGCGGCGGGGGGGATTGCATGCTGATAGCTAGGTTTGCACTGACAGTCCCCCCTCTCTCTATCTCTCGGCAATTGCTCCGTGCATTGCCCTACCTCCTGCATCCATGCAGTCGTCTCCCGCAAGGGGAGAGAGGAAGCAAGTGTCGCTACGCGACAATTTTTGTCAGGAGCTCGCATGCTGATTGATGTGCATCCCATGCGTAAAATCCGCCGCGTGCATTTTGTGGGTATTGGTGGTGCCGGTATGAGTGGTATTGCCGAAGTCCTGCACAACCTGGGTTACGAAATCAGCGGTTCTGATAAAGCATCCAATGCCACCAGCCAACGATTGCAATCTATGGGTATCAAGATTTATTTCGGCCACGATGGTCACCATGTGTGTAACGGCAGCAAGGCCGAAGTGGTGGTGGTGTCGACGGCTATCGGCGCCGATAACCCTGAAGTATTGATGGCGCGCGAGCACCGTATTCCGGTGATACGTCGCGCCGAAATGCTGGCGGAAATCATGCGCTTTCGTTATGGCATCGCCATTGCCGGTACCCATGGTAAAACCACCACCACCAGTCTGGTAGCGAGCATATTGTCAGAAGGCAAACTCGATCCAACCTTTGTCATTGGTGGCAAGTTAAACAGTACCGCAACCAATGCAAAGCTCGGCACGGGCCGCTATCTGGTGGCGGAGGCCGATGAAAGCGATGCCTCGTTTTTATTGTTGCAACCGATGATTTCTGTTGTCACCAATATCGATGCCGATCACCTCGAAACCTACGGCGGTGATTTCAATCGCTACCGCCAGACCTTCATCGAATTTTTACATCACTTGCCATTTTACGGGCATGCGGTGATGTGTGTGGATGATGCAGAAATACGCAGTTTACTGGATCAGGTTTCGCGCCCGATTGTGACCTACGGCATTGAGCAGGAAGCCGATATTCGCGCCAGCAATATTCGACCGCAAGGTTTGCATACATTGTTTGATGTCACGCTGCCGGGGCGCGCCAGGTTTGAAGTGCAATTGAATTTACCTGGCCGCCACAATGTACTGAATTCACTGGCTGCGATTGGTGTGGCGCATCAGCTCGGTGTTGAAGAGTCTGCCATGCAATATGCCCTGAGTCACTTCCAGGGTGTGGGGCGTCGCATGCAACTCTACGGCGAAGTGATCATTCCCCAGGGCAAGGTGTTAATCGTCGATGACTACGGCCATCACCCCACTGAAATTGCCGCAACCATTGCCGCCGCCCGCGATGCCTGGCCGGGACGTCGTTTGGTGGTGGCGTTTCAGCCGCATCGTTACACCCGTACCCGTGATTTATTTGAAGATTTTGCACGCGTGCTGGCCGATAACGACGTGTTGTTGCTGACTGAAATTTATGCTGCCGGTGAAGCGCCCATTGCCAGTGCGGATGGCCGTGCCTTATGTGCAGCTATTCGTGCGCGTGGCCGGGTGAATCCGGTGTTTGTTGAATCCATAGACGAACTGCCGCAAGCGTTATGCGATGTGGTGCAGGACCGCGATGTCATTTTAACGCTAGGTGCTGGCAGCATTGGCACGATGCCAGGACGATTGCTAACGGAACTCTGCGCATGATGGCCATGAAAAAACACGACACCTATCGCGGCGAACTGAAATTGAATGAACCCATGAGCAAACATACGTCGTGGCGTGTGGGTGGCCCGGCGGATCGTTTTTATACGCCTGCCGATGAAGCGGATCTGGCGAATTATGTGGCCAGTTTGCCAAGCCATGAACCCCTGCTCTGGCTGGGCTTGGGCAGTAATTTACTGGTACGTGATGGCGGCATTCGCGGCACCGTGATTTCACTGCAAGGCAGTCTTGCAGAAATGCGGGTACTCGATGGTCATCGTGTGGTCGCCGGTGCCGGCGCCAGTTGCGGAAAGCTTGCGCGTTTTTGTAGCAAACAAAACTGGGTCGGTGCGGAATTTTTGGCAGGTATTCCCGGGTTGCTCGGCGGCGCATTGGCGATGAATGCCGGCGCCTACAACGGTGAAACCTGGGCGCTGGTGGAATCGGTCAATACGCTCGATCGTCGCGGTGTGGTACACACCCGCGCTGTGAGTGAATACACGATTGCTTATCGCAGTGTCAAAGGTCCGCTGGATGAGGGATTTGTGTCGGCGGTGTTGCGTCTGATACCCGGTGATGGTGTAGCCGCAGCGGCGAATATGCGTGCCCTGATTGACCAACGTAATGCCAGTCAGCCGATTGGATTGCCGAGTTGTGGTTCCGTATTTCGGAATCCGGCAGGTGATCATGCTGCACGCTTGATTGAAGCGTGTGGCCTGAAGGGAAAAATAATGGGTGGTGCACAAGTGTCGCCCAAACACGCTAATTTTATTATTAATAACGGCGATGCCACGGCAAAAGAAATTGAAGCCTTGATTGCGTTTGTACAGCAACAGGTAAAAGCATTACAAGGTGTTGAATTACACCCCGAAGTGAAAATTATTGGAGATGCGTAGGCCCAGGCCTCGCTCACGTATGTTGAAAAAAAGAAGAGTCCGCAAATTGCGCCGCTATTGTGATTTGCTTTTGGAGAAACATCAGTGACGGTGAATTTTGGCAAAGTGGCGGTATTAATGGGCGGTTGGTCGGCCGAACGTGCTGTGTCTTTGAAAAGTGGCAAGGCGGTGCTTGAGGCATTGCAGGCACAGGGAGTAAACGCGGTGGGTATTGATGCTGGCCGTGACATTGCCGGCAAGTTGTCGGGCTTCGATCGTGTGTTCAATATTTTGCATGGCCGTGGTGGTGAAGACGGCCAGATTCAGGGTTTGCTGGATATTTTACAAATTCCCTATACCGGTAGCGGGGTGCTGGGTTCCGCGATTGGTATGGACAAATTATTAACCAAACAAATCTGGCTTGCCAATGATTTGCCTACACCGCAATTTTCCATGCTTGAATCGGAAATGGATTGTGACGAAGCCATCGTAAAATTGGGTTTACCGCTGATGGTAAAACCGGCGCTGGAAGGTTCCAGTATCGGTATTAGCAAAGTGAACCATGCGCAAGAAATGCGGGCCGCATTTCAGACCGCGCGTGATTGTGGTGGGCCGGTGATTGCCGAGAAATTTATTAAAGGTGGTGAATACACCTGCGCCATTTTGGGTGAGCGCGTGTTGCCGATGATTAAACTCGAAACCTCGCATGATTTTTACGACTACAACGCAAAATATCTAGCGGATGACACGCGTTATATCTGTCCCTGCGGGTTGCCTGCTGCACGTGAAGCTGAGCTCGGGAAAATCATGCTCAAAGCATTTCGTAGCGTACATACCAGCGGTTGGGGCCGGGTTGATTTCATGCTCGATGAACAGGGCCAAGCCTGGTTGATTGAAGTAAATACCGTGCCCGGCATGACAGATCATAGCCTAGTGCCCATGGCGGCACGTCAGGCCGGTATGAGTTTTGAACAGCTGGTGATCACCATACTGCAGGGGACCTTACGGTAATGTTCGACCATAAATCACGCTCATCAGCCAAGCCGCGAAAAAAGCCTGTTATGAACGGACATATGCAGTTGGCGATCGACAAGGTGACGACTATTTGGGCTTCACCCTGGGCACGGCGTGCTGTGATGGCGTTGCCACTTGTAGTGGTGTTGGCATGGGTTTGGTCAGCGTTCGATCCAG
>JANOOU010000109.1:0-7812 GCA_031421475.1 Gammaproteobacteria bacterium
TCGACACCTGGCCTTTGACCGGATCCAGTTGCGGCGCGTTGTACGGGCACACCCAGGTGCAATAGCCGCAGCCAAAACAAATATCCGGATCTTGTAACACCGCGCCGTATTCCGCGAACTTGGTATAGGCGCGCGTTGGACAACCCTTGAGACACACCGGATCATCACAATGATTACAGGCCATGGAAATATTCAAACGCTTGAACGCCGGAAACGTACCGCCTTCGACATAACCCACCGAACGAAATGCAATATGCGCCGGATTATCATTTTTTTCACTGCATGCCGCTTCACAGGCATGGCAGCCGATGCAGTTATCAGCGGTAAAATAAAAGCCGTGTTGCTTGTAGCGATTGGGATTATCGCCTACAGCGGCATCATCGTTAATACGCAGGCTTTTGCCATACAGAGCACTATTTTTATCAACCGTTTCTATCGATAAACCATAACGGTTTTTTTTCTGCGTGATCGGATCATTCAATAAAGCATAATTCGGTTCGTCGTTGCGGGTCTGGAACATTAGTAAGTTCTCGCTTCGGCATTTAAGGTTGCCGCTTCTTGTTGGTCTATTTTTTCAATGCGCACTGCCTGCTGTTTAAACGCAGGTTGTCTGGAATGCGGATCAAGCAAACCCAGTGACAAACGATTCACACAATCGTAAAAATGGAACGGTATGAACACCATGTTGTAGGGTATGCGCTGTGTCAACTGCACCAGCACCACCGCATCACCGCGACGTGACACCATGCGCACATAGGTTTGATGTTCTATACCCAGATCGGCTGCGGCATCGGGGTTCATTTCCATATAAGGCGTGGGACTGAATTTATTGCAATTGCCGAGCTTGCCGGTACGGGTTCGGGTATGAAAGTGTTCGACCACGCGCCCGGTATTCATCCAGAACGGATAATCCGTGTCCGGACGTTCATTATTATCAATAAATGGCAGCGGAATTAAATTCGCCCTCGCATTTGCAGTCGGGAATTTGCCATCGCAATATAAACGCGGTGAACCGGTTTCATCACCTTCACGACAGGGCCATTGAATACCACGTTGCTGTTCAATTTTCTGGTAGGTCATGCCGGAAATATCCAGCGTGCGTCCAGCGCCTTTTGACAAATGTTTCATTTCTTCGAAAACATCTTCGGCAGATTCCGGGAATTTCATTTTGCGGCCATTTTCAAAACGTTTTGCCATCTGATTAAAAATCCATAAATCGGTTTTACTGTTAGCGTGCGGCGGCACCACATTGGTCACACGGTTAACACGACGCTCGGTGTTGGTGAAACAACCGTCTTTTTCCGCCCACACGGCGGCCGGAAAATACATATGTGCATACTGTATGGATTCAACATCGCTGTATGCATCCTGCACCACCAGAAATTCGAGTTTCTCCAGCGTTTTGCGGATGCGCGCGGTGTTGGGCATAGAGGTCATGGGATTGGTGGCAATCAGCCACAAACCTTTAATTTGCCCGGTTTCGATGGCCGGAAAAATATCGGTTTGAAACAGGCCGCGTTTTTTGGGAAAAAACTCCGGATCTATGCCCCAGTAATCTGCAATCTCTTGCCGGTGTTCCGGTTTTTCCAGCGTGCGATAACCCGGCAAGCCGGAACACGATGACCATTCGCGTGTGCCCATGGCATTGCATTGGCCGGTAATCGATAAACTGGTGGCGCCGGGTTTACCAATATTGCCGGTAATTAAATTTAGATTATTAATCGCCACCACACCATCAGAGCCATGTGTGCTTTGATTGATGCCCATGGTCCAGATGCTCATG
Source organism: Gammaproteobacteria bacterium (assembly GCA_031421475.1). Taxonomy (GTDB): domain Bacteria; phylum Pseudomonadota; class Gammaproteobacteria; order SZUA-229; family SZUA-229; genus JACPVK01. Next base: position 1,784 of record JANOOU010000109.1, read on the forward strand.
GCGACACCGGCTTTTGCATACAAGCGTGCTACATGACGAATCGTGTCTTCATCTATGCCGCAAATTTTTGCTGCGGAAACCGGATCGTAGTTTTGCACCAGCGTTTTAAATTCTTCATAACCATGGGTGTGGGCATCAATGTATTCGCGATCGGCCAGGCCTTCGTTCAGAATGACATGCGCCAATGCATTCAATAACACCACATCCGTACCCGGTGTTATGGGCAAATGCATATCCGCCATTTGCGCCAACATGGTGACACGCGGGTCCACCACAATCAGCGGAAACTTGCGTTTCTCCATGGCCTCTTTCATGCGCCAGTAAATAATTGGATGTTGTTCCGGTAAATTGGAACCGAATGCAATTAAACATTCCGTGTGTTCAAAATCTTCGTAACAGCCGGGTGGGCCATCGGCACCGAATGAGCGTTTGTAACCGGATACGGCAGATGCCATACACAGCGTGGTATTACCATCGTAATTGTTGGTGCCGATGGCACCGCGTACCAGTTTTCCCAGGGTATAAAATTCTTCAGTCAGTATTTGCCCGGTGGACACCACCGCAAAAGAATCGCGGCCATAGGTTGATTGTATGCGTTGAATTTCAGCCGCGGTTTTATCAAGGGCGGCATCCCAGCTCACGGGTTTAAAATCATCAAATATTCGCTGGCGAAACAGAGGCTCTTCACCACGGCCTGCCGATTTAAATAACTCGTGTTCAAATATGCCTTTGATACACAATTTACCGCGATTCACATCGGCATTACCCACACCCCGGCTGGCAACGGCTTCACCTTGTTTGTTTAAACCCACTTCAATCGAACAACCGGTTGAACAATAACCGCAGGTGGTGTATTTCCAGTCAACCACGCCTTTATCAACGATCTTTATAGGATTTTTTTTGCTGCGTCCGAATAACATTAGTGGCTCCGATGTGGGGGGAGATATTAAAGACAAAGAAAAAGAGAACGCAAATAAACGCAAATGAACGCAAATAAGGCAAAAGCATTTTTATGTTTGTTACTCATAGCGTAATCAAGGCCCGAAATTTGGTAATGAGCTGCCAAAACAGCTTTTACCTAAAACGCTTTTATTTGCGTTCATTTGCGTTTTCTTTTATCTTTTATCTTTTATCTTTTATTTTTCCAGGTTCAAAAATATAACTTCACCTTCCAGCTTCACCGCAAAGGCACCCGCACAGCCCGTGTCCGGCCCCAGGGCTTCACCGTTTTCCAGGGAAATTTTCCAGTTATGCAAGGGGCAGGTTACCGACTTGCCGTGGACTATGCCTTCTGACAACGGCCCGCCTTTGTGCGGGCATTTATTGCGCAGTGCAAAGATCTCATCCTGTGAATTACGAAATATTGCTATATCACCTTGTGTTGTTTTAACGACGCGAGCACCGAGTTTTGGAATATCTTTTCTTTGGCCTACTTCAATCCAGTTGGTCATGTTTTACCTTTCTATTAATCCGTGATTAACCAATAACTTTTAATGGCATAAACTGCGCTTGATCACGCCCTTCTGTAGAACGCATAGACCAGGGATCATCCTGGGTTTCATTTTCCTGCTGCGACACAGCAAAACGTGCAGCCAGTTCTTTACGTTTGGCGGCGTTAACCACCACGTTTTCTTTTATGTACGTTAAACCAACCCGCTCAATCCAGGGCGCCGTGCGATCCAGATAACGCGCTTCTTCGCGATACAGCTGAATATACGCTGCCGCGTATTCCAGTACTTCCGCTTCGGTTTCAACCTTGCACAATAAATCGGTGGCACGTACTTTCACACCGCCGTTACCACCGACATGCAATTCGTAACCGGAATCGACACACACCACGCCAAAATCTTTAATGGTGGCTTCAGCACAATTACGCGGACAACCCGAAGCCGCCATTTTGAATTTATGCGGCATCCACGAACCCCAGCTCAACTGTTCGAGTTTGATACCGATAGCGGTGGAATCCTGCGTGCCAAAGCGACACCATTCTTTACCGACACAGGTTTTAACGGTACGCAAGGCTTTGCCATAAGCATGGCCGGACACCAACCCGCTAGCATTCAATTTTTTCCACACCACCGGCAAATCCTGTTTGTTAATGCCGTATAAACCAATACGCTGGCCGCCGGTTACATGCACGGTATTCAAACCATATTCTTCGGCAACATCGGCAATGGCGCGTAATTCTTTGGGCGTGGTCATGCCGCCCCACATGCGAGGAATCACCGAATAGGTACCGTCTTTCTGAATATTGGCGTGGGCACGTTCGTTAATGAAACGTGATTGCGGATCGTCGCTGCATTCCTTGGGCCAGGTGCTGATCAAATAATAATTCAGCGCCGGACGGCACGATGAACAGCCATCTGCATTTTTCCATTTTAAATGTTGCATCACGGCCGGAATGTTAAAAAGTTTTTGCGTGCGAATAACTTCGCGCACCTGCTCATGCGTGTGTTCGGTGCAAACGCACATCGGCTTGGCTTCGGGCGCAGAATAATCGCCACCCAAAACGGTTTCGAGAATTTGCTCGACCAAACCGGTGCACGAACCACAGGATGATGATGCCTTGGTATGCAAACGCACATCTTCCAGCGTAAATAATCCCTTGCTGGTAATGGCATTGACTATCGTGCCTTTACACACACCGTTACAGCCGCAAATTTCAGCGCTGTCGGACATCTTCGCCACCATATTACCGCCGTGCCCGGAATCACCCAGATGCGCCTGACCAAACATAAGTTGATCACGTATATCCGACACATTGGTTTTTTCGCGCATGAGCTGAAAATACCAGGCACCGTCGATAGTATCGCCATACAACACGGAACCAATAATGCAGTTGTCCTTGATCACTATTTTTTTGTAAATACCACGGCTGGCATCACGTACTACTATATCTTCACTGATTTCATCACCGGTAAAATCACCCGCCGAAAACAAATCAATACCGGTTACTTTTAATTTGGTAGACGTGACCGAGCCGCGATACATGCCTATGCCGTAGGCCGCCAGATGATTGGCACAGACTTTGGCCATTTCAAACAAAGGTGCCACCAAACCATAAGTTTGGCCGCGATGCTGCACGCACTCACCCACTGAATATATTTTTGGATCATAGGTTTGCAGGGTGTCGCTCACTACAATACCGCGTTCGCAAAACAAACCCATTTTTTTCGCCAGTTCGATATTGGGACGAATACCAACTGCCATCACCACCAGATCTGCCGCCAGGGTTGAGCCATCCGCAAACAACACGCCCGTCACCTTGTCTTTACCGACGATTTCCTTGGTCGACGTCTTGAGCATAAATTGCATGCCTTTGTCAGCCAGCGATTTTTTCAGCATAGCGCCTGACACTTCATCCATTTGCCGTTCCATCAACCAATCCATGAGATGTACCACGGTGACACTCATGCCTTGTTTCATTAAGCCATTGGCGGCTTCAAGACCTAACAAGCCACCACCAATTACCACCGCGTGTTTTTTGACCCCTTCTTTTTGGGTATGGGCCGCCGCAAGCATGCGATCCACGTCGTAAATATCGCGGAAACTGATAACACCGGGTAATTGATGACCGGGCACGGGAATGATGAATGGATTGGAGCCGGTGGCCAGCAACAAACGATCATATTTCGCTGTGGTGCCCTTGTCGGTTTTTACGATGCAGTTTTTGCGATCGATTTCGGTGACGGTTTCACCGCTGTGCAAGGTAACTTTGTTATCCGCATACCATTGCAAATCATTCAGCATAATGTCGTTAATGGTTTTTTCACCGGCCAGCACTGGGGACAACAAGATGCGGTTGTAATTACCGTAGGGCTCAGCGCCAAAAACGGTAATATCAAATTTATCCGGTGCGATCTGTAATAATTCTTCAACCGTGCGCATGCCTGCCATGCCATTGCCAATCACGACGAGTCGTTCTTTGTTAATCGGGTCTTTTACTGCCATGTCATTCTCCGAGAGGCTCTAAATTTTGCAACTATATAAGCAAACCCTGTGCCAGTCCACAATTTATAATGTAACTAACTGTTTTACATATACTTAAAACACTCTCGCCGCCCCCTACAGAATGACCACTGACGAATATCCGCATCATTATGGTGCGGCAGAGCCCTGGCGTGCATATTTGCCTGCACCGCAGCCAGAGCCTGTGCCCAACCCAACTAGACCCTGTTGGCTACACTCGGGTGCATAAAATCCTTAACGCCTTATTTGTGCGCACAAAAACGTATTGGTGCACATTTTAAGTGCGCCCATAGTTCCATTCTCGACAAAAAAATGCCCATCTCGACGTTAGAGTCCTGTTTTCAAAATAAAAAATGCCGCTGGCATCAAATCTGCAAAGGCGCGTGAATAATTTATTTTTTATAACAAGGAATCTACTCATGGCAGCCCCAAAAATTAATTTTTTATCATTCAACGGCAACATGCGCATTCTGCATTTATCGTGGATGGCGTTTTTTATCACCTTTATGGTCTGGTTTAATCACGCACCCTTATTGGCCGCGATGCGCGACAGCATGGGCTTGTCTGATCAACAAATTAAAACCCTGCTGATCCTGAATGTGGCGCTCACCATTCCGGCGCGCATTATTATCGGTATGCTGGTGGATGCCTTCGGCCCGCGCCGCATTTATTCCGGACTGCTGCTGGTATCCAGTATTTTATGTTTTGGCTTTGCACTGGCCGATACCTACGAACGCCTGGCATTGATGCGCTTTCTATTAGGTTTTGCCGGTGCCGGTTTTGTGATTGGCATACGCATGATCAGTGAATGGTTTCCCGCCAAACAAGCCGGCATTGCGCAAGGCATATATGGCGGCTGGGGGAATGTTGGTTCAGCCGGCGCGGCGGTCACTTTACCGACACTCGCCTTATTATTTGGTGGCCCCGATGGCTGGCGCTGGGCCATAGCCTGCACTGGCTTACTGGCACTGGTTTATTCTGCCGTGTATTTTTTTACCACCACCGACACACCCAAGGGTTCGACCTATTTCAAGCCGAAACGTAATGGCGCACTGGAAATTTCCAGCGTGGGTGATTTCTTTTTATATCTGCTCATGAACATCCCCCTGTACGCGGCACTGGCTGTGCTGGCGTGGAAACTGGGGCCGGATAATATTGGCATGTTGAGCGCCAATGTGATCTATCTGATATACGCCACGCTCAGCTTGCTCTATGTGTTTCAGACAGTGCGTATTTATCAAATTAACGGTCACGTTTTTAATACGCCGGTGCCGGATATAGAACGTTACTCATTTAAACAGGTTGCCCTGCTCGATCTGGCTTACATGGTCACCTTTGGCTCCGAGCTGGCGGTCATTTCCATGTTACCGCTATTTTTTATGGATACCTTTCAATTATCCGCAACCGGCGCCGGTTTGGTTGCGTCGATTTTTGCAGGTTTAAATTTGATCATGCGTCCGGCCGGTGGCTGGATCAGTGATAAATTTGGCCGCAAACGTGCGCTGGTAGTCATACTACTGGGTGTCGCAACGGGTTATATTTTGATGAGCTTCATTAATAATGAATGGCCAATACTGCTAGCGGTTGCCGCCACCATATTCTGTTCGCTTTTTGTGAACTCCGGTAACGGCGCGGTGTTTGCCATAATTCCACTGGTAAAACGCCGACTCACCGGACAAATCGCCGGCATGGCAGGCGCCTACGGCAATGTGGGAGGCGTTATTTTTCTCACCATACTTTCATTTGTATCACCCGCCGCATTTTTCATTACAATCGCCGTGTCCGCCATCATTGTATTTATCGCCTGTGTATTGTTTCTGCAGGAACCCGCAGGACATATGGCGGAAACCATGCCGGATGGCAGCGTGCAAATGATTGAAGTCAATTAATGCAACTCTGAAGAACGCCATCCAGGCGTTCTTCAGAGCACCAAAAACAAAAAGGTGAAAAATTTGGACTCCGAACAGCACATTCCATAGGAACCCTTTGTAAGTGGTAATTATTCACCGTTAAATCACCCTTTTAAGGAGAAAATATTATGGCGAACCTCAGCCCCAAAC
>JANOOU010000110.1:0-6425 GCA_031421475.1 Gammaproteobacteria bacterium
GTGCTGGAGATCGGCAGAAATTCGGTAAGCCCTTCAACGATGCCGAGAATGAAAGCCTTGAATAGAATAATCAGATCCATGAGTCACGCTTATTGGTTATAAAGTGGCGGCGACCATAAAGGAAAAAACCCATCGGGTAAAGCAAAACACCCCGTCGTTCAGGCAACGCCTATCGGACGACGACGTATTCTTAAACTTACCGGCATGGGGCGCTTACCCTTTTTTCCTGCCACTGATACCATTACTCGCGCCGTTGTTTTCCCTCCCTCAGGCGAACTAAACTAGTGCTTCCAGCTTCGGCTTACAAATAAATATGACTGAATACGCTCTCATTCTTATCAGCACCATTTGGGTGAATAACTTTGTGTTGGTCAAATTCCTGGGCCTGTGCCCGTTCATGGGCGTGTCACGCAAACTCGAAACCGCCATCGGCATGAGCATGGCCACGACCTTTGTGCTGACTCTCACGGCAATCTGCAGCTATATGGTGAACGAATGGATATTGCTGCCACTGGGGCTGGAATATCTGCGCACCATCATGTTCATCCTGGTGATTGCGGTGGTGGTGCAGTTCACCGAGATGGTGGTGCATAAAACCAGCCCGCTGCTCTACAACTTACTGGGCATTTTTTTACCCCTGATTACCACCAACTGCGCGGTACTGGGTGTGGCCTTGCTGAATGTGCAGGAAAAACACACTTTTCTGGAATCGGCATTCTATGGTTTTGGCGCCGCGCTCGGATTTTCTCTGGTATTGATCTTGTTCTCTGGCATGCGGGAACGCATCAAGGTAGCCGATGTACCCATAGTGTTCCAGGGCAACGCCATTGCCTTGATCACTGCCGGCATCATGTCACTGGCATTTCTGGGCTTTGCCGGGCTGGTGAAATAGTGTCGGTGGTCATCGCTATTGTTACGCTTTCAATCATGGCAGGAATCTTTGGGCTGGTATTGGGTTACACCGCCATCCGGTTTCGCGTGCAGGGCGATCCGATCGCGGACAACATCGACGCCATACTGCCACAAACCCAATGCGGCCAATGCAGTTACGCCGGTTGTCGGCCTTACGCTGAAGCTATTGCCAATGGCACAGCGGATATCAATCGCTGCCCGCCGGGTGGCACCGCCACCATGCTGGCGCTGGCTGATTTACTGGGTATAGAGCCTAAACCTCTGGCAGAGGAACATGCGTCCGAGCCTGTAAAAACCGTGGTGTATATTGATGAAGCCGTGTGCATCGGTTGCACCTTGTGTATTCAGGCCTGCCCGGTCGATGCCATTCTGGGTGCTGCCAAACAAATGCACACGGTTATTGAACACGAGTGCACCGGCTGTAATTTGTGTATTGCGCCTTGCCCGGTCGATTGCATTCACATCACGCCGGTTACAGTACAACCTGAAAACTGGCGCTGGCCCTTGCCAGACAACCAGCCCGGCGCTGCGCCGCGAGCAACCAGCGCATGACCCAGCTCTCGTCATTCCACGGTGGCCTGCATTTGCAGGCGCACAAAAGCACATCCACCACCCAGGCCATTGCGCGCTTGCCTGTACCGGGCCAATTAGCCGTTCCCATACAACAGCATATCGGCACCTGCGCCGAGATTTTAGTGGCCGTGGGTGAACATGTATTGAAAGGTCAGGCCCTCACCAAACCCGTGGGTTATGTGAGTGCGGCGGTGCATGCACCCAGCTCTGGCCGTATCAGCGCCATCGACGAATATCCCATACCGCATCCATCGGGCTTACAGGCCACCTGCATCGTTATTGATACCGATGGCCTGGATCAGTGGGTGCCACACACCGGCGAGCCCAGCTACCGTACCCACACGGCTGCCGATCTGCGCAACCGCGTGCGCCATGCCGGTATTGTCGGACTCGGTGGCGCCACGTTTCCCACGTCGGTAAAAATGAATTCCGCCGGCCAGCGCATCGACACCCTCATTATTAACGGCGCCGAATGCGAGCCGTATATCACCTGCGACGATATGTTGATGCGGGAACGTGCACGGGAGGTGATCATTGGTGCCGATATTCTGCTGCACGCACTCGATGCCAAACGTTGTTTACTTGCCGTGGAAGACAACAAGCCCGAAGCCATTGCAGCCCTGCGTGCTGCCTTGCAAGCCACCTCGCAAACCCAACAACTCGGCGCCATCAGCGTTGTTACCATTCCCACCCTGTATCCCAGCGGCGGCGAAAAACAACTCATCAAGATACTCACCGGCCAAGAAGTCCCAAGCCACGGCTTACCGGCCGATATTGGTCTGGTGATGCAAAATGTGGGTACAGCGGCAGCGGTGTATCGCACCATCTGCCACGGCGAACCGCTCATTTCCCGCATTGTTACCGTCACCGGTGAAGCCGTGGTTCGGCCACAAAATCTGGAGGTACTGATCGGCACACCCATGACACACCTGATCGAACATTGTGGTGGTTATGTACTGGTGGACGACCCTGCTCCCACCCGCCCTCACCCACCCTCGGCTCCCGCCGAGGGTTCCCCCTTTCCCGCGAGGGGAGAGGGTAAGTTGGTGTCGCTGCGCGACGTTCCCATCATGGCCAATCGCTTAATCATGGGTGGCCCGATGATGGGCTTTGCCTTGCCATCCGATGAATTGCCCGTCACCAAGGGCTGCAACTGCCTGCTGGTACAGCATGTGCCACCCACCGCTGCGGCCATGCCCTGCATACGCTGCGGTGAATGCATGCTGGTATGCCCGGCCAATTTGTTACCGCAGCAACTTTACTGGCATGCCAGTTCGAAAAATTTTGATCATGTACAGGATTATCATTTATTCGATTGCATCGAATGCGGCTGCTGTTCCCAGGTGTGCCCCAGCCATATTCCACTGGTGCAATATTTCCGCTTTGCCAAAACCGAAATCTGGCAGCAGGAAACCGAAAAACGCAAAGCGGATCATGCACGCACCCGCCATGACTTTCGCAGCGAACGCCTGGAACGGGAAAAACGCGAACGCGACGAAGCCCTGCGCAAGAAAAAAGAACTGCTGGCCCAAAAATCCGCCACTGAAACCATCAACGGTGGCGCCGAAGATCCGAAAAAAGCGGCGATTGCAGCGGCCATGGAACGGGTGAAAGCCAAGAAATCCCAGAATGCTGTAACGACTGAAAAAGAAACAGAAACAGAAACAGAAAAAGAAAACGCAAATGCGCCGCGCTAACGCCTCCTGCGTTTGCGGCATTCGCACATCCATGTGCATCACGCAAAATAAACGCAAATATTTTTTAGCAAAAACAGCTGTTGTAGGTCCGAATTTATGCGGACAACAGCCCCTCTGCCGGCACCCTTCTCCGCATCAATTCGGATCTACAAAAATCGGATAACCATGCGCTTCCAAACCGCCACCTCACCCCACACCACACCCGCCAGTTCGGTTGTTCAGGTGATGCGCAAAGTCCTGATTGCGCTGATTCCCGGCACCGCCGCCTGCGCCTGGTTTTTTGGCTGGGGTGTGTTAATCAATATCGGCATTGCCTGCTTCGTGGCCCTGCTCTGCGAAGCGGTTATGCTGAGGCTGCGCAACAAACCGCTTAAACCCTATTTACTGGATAACAGCGCCCTGGTTACTGCGTGTTTACTGGCGCTGGCACTGCCGCAACTCGCACCCTGGTGGCTCACTGCCGTTGCGACATTTTTTGCCATTGTCTTCGCCAAACATTTATACGGCGGGCTGGGTTTTAACCCGTTTAATCCGGCGATGGTGGGTTATGTGGTGGTGATGATTTCATTTCCACTCGAAATGACGCAATGGCTGCCACCCTTGCTCCTGCAAACTCACACCGATCTCGGTTTTATCGATACCTTATTACTCATTTTCACCGGCCATCCACCCCTGGGCATGAGCTGGGACAGCATCACCATGGCAACGCCGCTGGACATCACCAAAACCCAGTTAAAATTACAATTCTCGATACACGATATTCATCAACACGCGACCTACGGCCCGCTGTTCGGCAAACTCGGGGGCATGGGTTGGGAATGGGTTAACGTACTGTTTTTAGCGGGCGGCGGGTGGATGTTGTGGCAGCGTATTATTGACTGGCGCATTCCCGCCGGGCTGCTCGGCATGCTGGTGTTACTGTCCAACAGTTTTGCACTGTACGACTATGCAAGCTTTCCGCCACCCACCTTTGAATTATTTTCCGGTGGCATCATGCTCGGCGCATTTTTTATTGCCACCGATCCCGTCACCGCCAGCACCACGCCCAAAGGTCGCTGGTTATACGGCGCCGGTATTGGTTTTTTCATTTACATCATTCGCACCTGGGGCGGCTATCCCGATGGCATCGCCTTCGCCGTGTTACTGATGAACATGAGCGTGCCCCTGCTGGATTATTACACCATGCCCCGCGCTTTCGGCCATAAATGGCATGAACTGCCGGGGCAGGATAAAAAACAGCCATGAACCCCAACAATCGGCAAATTATGGTTACCGCCATCGTGCTGATGATATTCGGCGTTTTAGGCAGCCTGCTGGTAAGCGTCATTTATGAAGCCACTGCTGAACAGGTCGCTGCAAATGAACGCCAAACCGTGCTCACCAGTTTGCATCAATTATTACCCGCCGACCGTTTCGACAATGACCTGCTGGCCAGCCAGGTTATGCTACCCGCCGATACCCGTCTCGGCCAAAGCGAAGCCTCGCCGATTTACATCGCACGCAAAAATAATGCGGTGAGCGCCGTCATATTTTCAGTGATTGCACCCGATGGTTACAGCGGCGCCATCAAACTGCTGGTTTGCATTAATGCCGACGGCACCGTTAACGGCGTACGTGTTGTGCAGCATAAAGAAACCCCCGGCCTGGGCGACTGGATTGAAACCGCGCGCAGTCAATGGATACTCGGCTTTAATGGCAAATCACTGGACATTCCAAACGCCAAAGGCTGGCAGGTTAAACGCGATGGCGGTGTATTCGATCAGTTCACCGGCGCCACCATTACCCCACGCGCTGTCATCAAAGCCGTACACCAGTGTTTGTTATACTTTGATCGCAATCGCAAAGATTTACTGGGCGAAGCTGACGCGGAATCAGCCTTGTGAGTGCGACAAAATCGCCAGGAGCGATTTTGAATGCCAGCCCCGAAGGGGTGAGGCATAGGATGTGCCGAATAATTTATTCGCACACAAAAGCATCCGAATAAATTCGGACCTACACCGGAATAAAAAAATGAGCGACATAACGTACACAGAAATCAGCAAAAACGGTTTGTGGACCAACAACGTTGCACTGGTGCAATTACTCGGGCTGTGCCCGTTACTGGCGGTCACCAACAGCACCATCAATGGACTGGGCATGGGCATGGCCACCCTGCTCACGCTGACACTCACCGGCCTGTCCATTTCACTGATCCGCAACTGGGTGCGCCCGGAAATTCGTGTACCGGTGTTTGTGATCATTATTGCGGCTATCGTCACCGCCATCGAACTTGCCATGAATGCCTGGTTGCACGATCTTTACAAAGTACTGGGGATTTTCATCGCATTAATTGTCACCAATTGCAGCGTGCTGGCACGTGCCGAAGCCTTTGCTTCACGCAACAAACCCCTGCCCGCCATGCTCGATGGTTTGATGATGGGCCTGGGTTTTGCCGCCGTACTCGTCACCCTGGGCGCCCTACGTGAAATCATTGGCATGGGCACATTACTGGCCGGCGCCGAACGAATGTTTGGTGAGACAGCGAAAAATTGGACCCTGGTTTTAATTCCTGATTACCGCGGGTTTTTGCTGGCGGTGCTACCCCCTGGCGCTTTTATCAGCCTGGGATTAATGGTTGCACTTAAAAATGTGATTGATCGCCGCGCCAAAAAACAAACCGTGCCAATTTCCGCACCCTCGGCAACCGCTCCCGGCGTTGCTCTCGGCTCTGGCTTCCTGCTTCGCTCTACCGCCTCCATCCTTGGAGGCGTACCTCCTGTGACCCACATGGATGTGGGAAATGCCAAAGCGATGTTGGAACATCGCTGGCCATCCATGCAGTCGTCTCCCCTCAAAGGAGAGGGGGCGACAGTGTCGCTACGCGATGCACATGTTTAAAACGGAAGCGACAGCATGAATGCGGCTAAACGCCGGGAAATTTTTTCCCGTTTGAAAAATGAAAACCCGCATCCCACGACCGAGCTGCACTACAGCACCGCGTTTGAATTATTGATTGCCGTAGTGCTGTCAGCACAATCCACTGACAAGGGCGTGAACAAAGCCACGGCAAAATTATTCCCGATTGCCAACACCCCGCAATCGATGCTGGAACTGGGTGAAGCCGGTTTAAAAAAATATATTCAAACCATTGGCCTGTACCACAACAAGGCACGACACATTCTTCAAACCTGTGCGCTGCTGCTGGAACAACACCAGGGCGAAGTGCCCGATGACCAGCAGGCACTCGAAGCCTTGCCCGGCGTT
>JANOOU010000111.1:0-6915 GCA_031421475.1 Gammaproteobacteria bacterium
CACTCGCCTTTATTTTCCTGCTGGCCGTCACCGACATCGTCGCCGGCAAACAACAGGATTCGCAGGAAATTCGCACCATCATCAGCAAGCTTGACAAACAATTTTTGCACACCCAGGTTGAAGTGCGCGCGCATCCAGACGATCCGCAATTCACTGAAAATGCATTTAAACAAATTGAATTAACGCGCGAACAGCTTCACCCCTTACAAGCAAGCGCCAAGTATGGCGAAATCAAAGTACTGACGGATGCGCTGGATTCCTATAAAAAACAGTTTGGAAAATTTGCCAAAGTAAGCCGGGATGTCAACGCCCTGGAATCACATGCTGATAAAGATATGGAGAGTTATACCCATTTACTGAATCGCAAACAAAAACTGGGCGAATCATTAAGCAAAACAGAAAGTGACATCACGCAACTGATTCAGGCTATTGATACACGTCTGGAAAAATACGTAGTACGCAAAGACCTTTCACTGGAAAGGCTGCGCTGGATTAGTGTGCTGAGCATTATTTTTATTACGCTGATTCTCACCAATCATCTGGTGGGCAGCTTCACCAAGCCGTTTAAACGTTTGATCGCGCATATCAATTTGCTGGCCGCAGGCCAGTTAAATATACAAACCGATATTACCGGCAAAGATGAACTCGGGCAGCTGGGCAAATTACTTAACAGCATGAGTCGCCAACTAGACCGCGCTTTCGATGAATTAAAAATCGAGCGTGACGTATTGGCCTCAACAGTAGACGAATTAAAACGTACCCAACACAACCTGCTACAAGCCGAAACCAAATACAATCGTTTATTTGAAACCTCAGCCGACGCCATTCTTATTTTAAACGGGGATAAAATCATCCAATGCAATCGCGCCGCGCTGCAACTCTTCAATGTTGCTTCAAATGAAGCCTTCAAGAGCATCCAGTTTTCAAATATATCGGCCAACAAACAAAGCAATGGCGAAGACTCTTTTCTTGCCATTAATCGTCACATTGCTTCGGCTTTCAAAAATGGTGAACACCAGTTTGAATGGCTACTCAAAAAAAAGCAGGGGGACGTCTTTACCGCTCGTGTCATATTTACCGTACTGGATCTGGAATACACCCAGTTATTACAGGCCGCCATTTCAAGAATTGAAATGGCGGCTTAACCCGTTATTATTCAGTCTGCACGAAACCAGGAGGGCTTGCTAAACAACAGCCCCAACCCCCCTAGCAACATCATCATCGACACATAATTTTGCCAAAGTGCATAAGGTGTTCTGCCCTGCATAGGCTGCACACTTGTAGTCAGTACATCAGTCTGAAATTGCGGCGATTGCGCCAGCACACGCCCTTTATGATCGATCACCGACGACACACCGGTGTTGGTTGATCGCAACAGATACCGGCCCGCTTCCAGCGCACGCATACGCGCAATCTGATGATGCTGCCAGGGCTCTATCGAATCTTCAAACCAGGCGTCATTACTCACATTGACCAGAAAATTCGCCTTGGGCAGATCGCGAATAACATCACGATCAAATGCATCTTCAAAACAAATATTAATGCCAACTGCATGGCCAGATACCTTTACCAGCTCTTGATCAAAATCAGCCGCTGCAATATCGGACAAAGGAATATCAATCCAGCGTCTGAAAAAATCCAGCAGTGTACGAAAAGGAAAATATTCGCCCAACGGCACCAGATGACGCTTCTGATAAATCCCGTCGCGCAAACTGACCACACTGTTGTAATACAAACCCTGCTCCCGGTCGCCGGTAAAAATGCCGAATAACACTTCGCTATTATTGCGCACAGCGGCCTGGCGTAGATCATCAATATAAGCAGGCACACGATGATAAAAATCCGGCACAGCCGTTTCAGGCCAAACAATTAAATCGCTATCCCAATGTGATTCGGTTAAACGGCGATAACGTTCCATCGTGTGTTCACGCATCCCCGGCTGCCATTTTTGCTGCTGCGGAATATTCCCCTGTATGAGTGATACGCGCAGTGGCTTGCCCTTATTTTGCACCCAATCGACTTGCAACAATCCCCAACCCATTATCCAAATCAGCAACAACATCAGGGCATGACGTGGTCTGTTGTTTAATGTTAAAACCGCAGCCAAAAATCCCGCCGTTAAAGCCACAAAAAAACTGACGCCCAGCCCGCCGAACACCGGCGCGTAACCTGCCAAAGGTGTATCCACCTGGGTATAACCTATTTGCAGCCAGGGAAAGCCCGTGAATAACCAGCCACGCAACCATTCACTTATCATCCACAATGCGGGCAAGATGAAACTGTATTTTAAAAAAACGGAGGTGTTAAATTTTTTCTGCGCAATATACATGGCCAGTGCGGGAAATAGCGCGAGAAAAGCCGATAACAAACCCAGAATAATAATAACCAGCCACAGCGGCGTGCCACCATGATAATGCAGGCTGTAATATATCCAGTGGATGCCATGAGAGAACCAGCCTAGGCCAAACAACCAGCCCGATAAGGCAGCAGATTTTGCAGATTGTTTTTGCACCTGAAAAAACAACCAGGCCAGCACCGGAAAGGCTATCCAGAACTGGTTATAGGGTGCATAGGCAAATGGTAATAATAAACCCGCCACAAAAATACTGACCGGCATCAGATAGCGTACAAGGTTTTTTTTATAATCAATGATGGGCATAGGTGATTTCAGAATAGCTGATTTCAAAATAGATGATTTATCGTAACGATTCGGGCTTATGAATCTTCAGCAGGCGTGTTGGGTACCGGCAACAAAATCATCTGCAAATGTTTGATGCGGCGGCTGTCCGCACTCATCACCTTAAACAAAAAGCGTTTAATCTGCACCGATTCGCCACGCTTGGGTAAATGCCCGAGGTGTTTCATGATCAAACCAGCGATGGTATCGCTTTCTTCATCGCTCAAATTACTGTCAAAATATTCGTTAAATTCTTCTATATCGGTGAGCGCTTTCAAGGAATAACGGTTAATCCCCAGGCGGCGGATATTGGCGGCATCTGCATCATCATGTTCATCATCAATTTCACCGACAATTTGTTCCAGTACATCTTCAATAGTAACCAGCCCCGCCACACCGCCGTATTCGTCTACAACAACCGCCATATGATTGCGGCTGGTACGAAACTCTTTAAGCAACACATTCAAACGTTTGCTCTCGGGTACATAAATCGGCGAACGCAGCACATCTTTTATTTCGAATTTTTTGCGTTCTTCCGGGTTGCAATAACGCAACAAATCTTTTGCCAGCAGTATGCCTACAATCTCATCACGATTATCGCCAATTACCGGAAACCGAGAATGGCCGGAGTCGACCACGACTGACAGCATATCTTCATAACTATGATCCAGTTCCAGCACCGCCATATGCGAACGCGGTACCATGATGTCGCGCGCCGGTATTTCGGCGACTTCAAACACGCCCTCGATCATGGTCAAGGCATCAATATCGAACAAATTACGTTTTTGTGATTTTTTTAACAGCTCAATTAATTCGCTGCGATCAGATGGTACATCAAGAAAGATACGGCTGATTTTTTCCATCAAGGAAAGTCGCCTATCGCCGGGCTGCGCGCTCATTCGTCATATCCATAGGGGTTTATCATCCCCAGTTGTTGTAATAATTTAATTTCAAGACTTTCCATTTCTTCAGCTTCGTCATCAGTTATATGATCATAACCTTGTAAATGTAACATGCCGTGTATCACCATATGTGCCCAGTGATGCATCAATATTTTGTTTTGTTCTGTCGCTTCCCGCGTGACGACTGGTGCACAAATAATCAGATCGCCCAACATTATTTCGTCAACCTTTGCCGCCAGCTCGCCTGGCATTTCCATTGGAAACGACAAAATATTAGTAGCTGAATCTTTGCCGCGATATTGATGATTCAAATTTCGACTTTCGGCTTCATTTACCAGCCGTATAACAACTTCAGCGACTCCTGTTTCACACCATGCGACATCGGCCCAGCGCTGAAAATCTTCAATGACTGGCAGCGCTGTATCCGATGCGCATGCATATTGAACATCAAGTTTCACAGACACTGCTATCAACCCTGATTTTCGTGACGTTCGTAGGCCATTACAATGCGCTGCACCAGGGGATGACGCACTACATCCTGCGCCGTGAAAAACGTCATGGCAACACCATCAACATCTTTCAGCACTTCGATAGCATGGCGTAAACCGGATTGGGTATCGCGTGGCAAATCAACTTGTGTGATATCGCCGGTAACGACCGTAGTCGAACCAAATCCGATACGCGTCAGAAACATTTTCATTTGTTCGCGCGTGGTGTTTTGTGCTTCGTCGAGAATAATAAATGCGTCATTCAGGGTGCGCCCACGCATGTAAGCCAGCGGTGCAATTTCAATCACATGGCGTTCAATCAGCCGAGCGACTTTTTCAAAGCCCAGCATTTCATAAAGTGCATCATACATGGGGCGCAAATACGGATCTATTTTCTGCGCCAGATCGCCCGGTAAAAAACCCAAACGCTCACCGGCTTCAACGGCTGGCCGCACCAGAACCAATCGACGCACGCGCTCGGCTTCCAGCGCTTCAACGCCACTGGCAACAGCAAGATAGGTTTTACCTGTACCGGCCGGGCCTATAGCCAAACTTAAATCGTGAGTTTGAATATCGCGCAAATATTGAATTTGATGCGGGCCGCGACCCTTGATCGATCCTTTTGCAATTTTAATGCTGGCAGGTTCTTTTTCTGTCGTTTGATTAACCAATGCGTCCACGCCGGATTCCTGTAAAAATAGATGGATAGATGCTGCTGTTATGTCTTCATGCTCAGCCGTTTTATACAAGGCTTGTAACACTTCACTCGCGGCAGTAACCGCGGCTGACTCACCTGTTATCTGGAAATGTTGCCCGCGATTATTTATTTCTACACCCAACCGCGATTCAATCTGGCGCAGGTGCTGGTTTAAGGGGCCACATAATGTGGCCAGACGCAGATTATTAGCAGGCTGTAAATCAATATCCAGGCTTAACGTCATGGGCAGTTCTACAGTTCAGACTCTTTTATGTCTGCAACTTTCATCAGGTGATTTTGCAATCCAGTTTTCAATGGCGAATTACCGTGCACCGGAACAGATATGCGTGCTGTATTGCCGACTTTGGCGTAGATATGGTGACTGCCATTAATGCGCCTCAACACCCAACCTTTTAATTCCAGAATGCGACAAAAGCGTTTGCCACTTACTGCCTTCAAACTGCAATCTCCAAAATCCTGTCTTTGCCAGATATTGCAATATCCTGCACATCCACTGAGAGACAACCCTCAACCGCTTCGTAGAGATTACCCAGCAACTCATCGAAAGAGTCAGCCTGAGTAACGCAACCCGCTATGGCAGGCACTTCAGCCCAGTAACCACCTTCTTCAGCTTCGTGAATAACGACTTTCAGTTTCATAATGACACCTCGCAACAAGCTGCATTAAATATAGGCCACTTCAAGTATAAACCTGGCTGCCAGTGATGCTGGCAACAGAACGCACTGGTAATGATTCGCTGATGTCTATGAACTCACCTTGCAAGGATGTGGCATAGACACCGGTGATACGCACATTTACAAACTGACCAATCAATCGTTCGTGGCCATCAAAATTCACCACCCGATTATTTTCGGTGCGCCCGGCCATTTGTTGTTTATCGCGGCGTGAAGCACGCTCCACCAGAATGCGCTGCACACTGCCCACCATGGCATGGCTGATCGCCAGATTCTGCTCACTGATTTTTGCCTGCAAGCGCGCCAGGCGCTGTTCCTTAATGGCCATCGGCACATTATCGGGCAGGCTGGCTGCCGGTGTGCCGGGACGTGCGCTGTAAATAAAACTGTAAGACAAATCGAAATTAATGTCTTCAATCAAACGCATGGTCTGTTCGAAATCTTCATCGCTCTCGCCGGGAAATCCAATAATAAAATCGGATGAAACCGTAATGCCGGGGCGCGCCCGATGCAGCTTGCGAATTTTTTCTTTGTATTCTATGGCCATGTGGCCACGCTTCATCGCAGCTAACACACGATCGGATCCACTTTGTATCGGCAAATGCACAAAACTCACCAGCTGTGGCACATCGGCAAAACACTGAATGAGCGCATCGGAAAATTCAACGGGATGGGAGGTGGTAAAACGAATGCGGTCAATGCCATCCACAGCGGCGACATAATGAATCAGGGTTGCGAGATCGGCGAGCTGCCCATCATGCATCGCACCACGGTAGGCGTTAACGTTTTGCCCCAGCAAATGAATTTCGCGCACGCCCTGGGATGCCAGCTTTACAATTTCGGCCAGCACATCGTCAAAAGGACGCGATAGTTCTTCACCACGGGTATAGGGCACCACGCAAAACGAACAATATTTGCTGCAACCTTCAATAATGGACACATAGGCGGTGGGGCCTTCGGCATGCGGCTCCGGCAGATTGTCGAACTTTTCGATTTCGGGAAAGGAGATATCCACTGTCGGTTTGCCAAGCTGCGCGGATCGCAGCATCTCCGGCAAGCGGTGCAGGGTTTGCGGGCCAAACACCATATCAACATGCGGCGCGCGCTTGCGTATGGTTTCACCTTCCTGGGAGGCGACACAACCACCGACACCAATCACCAGACCGGGTTTGTGTTTTTTCCAATGCTTCCAGGTGCCCAGTAATGAAAACACCTTGTCCTGCGCTTTCTCGCGTATGGAACAGGTATTGAGCAGCAGCACATCGGCCTCTTCGGGTGTATCCACCCGCACCAGATCATGCGATTGCGCCAGTAAATCCGACATCTTGGCCGAGTCGTATTCGTTCATCTGGCAACCGTAGGTCTTGATGTAAAGCTTGCGCGGCATGGTGTTCCGGGGAGGTTTAAAGGCGGCAAGATTAGCACATGCCGGGTGGGCATGGCACGCTCCCGCAAC
>JANOOU010000112.1:0-2505 GCA_031421475.1 Gammaproteobacteria bacterium
CATTGTTTGGTATTTGAAAATCGATCCGACACAGGGGGAGGTGAGGGCGCAGCCTGACCGCTTTGTTTTTTTGTACCTGCAATAAATATCGTAGCGTATTAATCGGTTGGGTCATTGTTGGTTTATGTTTTTTTAATCGGCTAAATCTCGATTTGGGTGCCGAGTTCCAGCACTCGGTTGACCGGTAATTTAAAAAATGTCATCGCGCTTTCAGCATTTTGCGCCATCCATACAAACAGTTTTTCGCGCCACAGCGCCATGCCCGGCATTTTAGAAACAATCAGCGTTTCGCGACTGAGGAAGAAGGACGTTTCCATCATGTTAAACACCATGCCTTGTTTGTCGCAGCTTGCCAGCGCCTCCGGAATATTCGGCTCCTCACGAAAGCCATAGCGTAATTGCATGCGATAAAAACCTGCGTTTAAAGTTGTTATTCGCACACGCTCTGCAGCAGCAATCGACGGCGCGTCTTCCGTGGTAACGGTTAACACCACCACCCGCTCATGCACGACTTTGTTGTGTGAAAGATTGTGCAGCAGGGCATGCGGCACGCCAATCCCGGTGGCATGTAAAAACACGGCCGTGCCGGGTACGCGAGTGTGCGCAAAAGCGAGTATGCCTTCAATAAAGGTATTGAGATCAATGTTGTCATTGATCATGCGGTGCAGCAATATTCTGCGGCCGCGTTTCCAGGTGGTGAGCAGGGTGAATACAACCAGGCCGATGGCGATCGGAAACCAGCCACCGTGTACAATTTTAGGCGCATTGGCGGCGAGAAAAGCCAGGTCAATAAGCAGGAAGAAAGCCATGCACGCCATCGCCACCGGTAATTTCCATTTCCAGATTGCCCACATCACCGTGAATGCCAAAATGGTGTCTATAGCCATGGTGCCCGTAACGGCAATGCCGTAGGCGGCGGCCAAATTGCTTGACGATTGAAATCCCAGCACCAGAATTATGACGCCAATCAGTAATGTGTAATTAATAAAGGGAATATAAATCTGGCCGATTTCGCTATCGGAGGTATGACGTACCTGCATGCGCGGTAAATAGCCCAGTTGTATGGCTTGGCGCGTCACCGAAAATGCACCGGTTATTAACGCTTGTGATGCGATCACGGTGGCCAGGGTGGCCAGTGCAATCATCGGATACAACGCCCACTCCGTCGCCAGCAGATAAAACGGATTTTCCACCGCCGCCGGGTTGCGCAGAATGAGCGCGCCCTGGCCAAAATAATTCAACGCCAGTCCGGGGAAGACCAACATCAGCCACGCGGTTTGAATCGGTTTTTTGCCAAAATGCCCCATGTCGGCATACAGTGCTTCGGCACCGGTGACGGCGAGTACAACGGCACCGAGAATGGTGATGCCGGCCACGCCATGTACCTGAAAATAATTCACTGCATAAACCGGATTCATGGCGGCCAGTACTGCGGGGGTTTGCACAATGCTGATTATTCCCAGTACTCCCAGCACCGCAAACCAGACCAGCATGACCGGGCCAAATAATTTACCAATGCGGCCCGTGCCCACCGGCTGAATAAAAAACAAACCCATCAAAATAACCAGTGAAATCGGCAGCACATAATGTTCAAGACCGGGTGCTGCAATCTCCAGGCCTTCTACGGCGGATAGCACCGAAATGGCAGGCGTTAACATGCTGTCACCATAAAACAGCGCGGCGCCAAATAGACCCATGGCTATCAGCACATAGCGGCGGCGCGAATGGTCACCAAACGCACGCGGAATGAGTGCAATCATGGCCATGATGCCGCCTTCGCCGCGGTTGTCTGCGCGCATGATGAACAGCACGTATTTGATGGATACAACAAGGGTTAATGCCCAGATCATGAGTGACAATATGCCCAGTACGTTGGCGGGTGTTGCCGTGGCACCATGGGGGCCGATGAAGGCTTCGCGCAAGGCATAAAGTGGGCTGGTGCCGATGTCGCCAAATACCACACCGATGGCGCTGACAACCAGCACCGGCATGGATTGTTTCTGAATCCTGGTAGGGTCGACCTGAGACATTAGAACTGCTTACGTGTGTGCATGGGAATGTTGCTGGCCAATCCAGGGTCAGGTCGCGAATAAAGGCGGCTGATGATGCGGCAACCGTCCGCTGCTTGTCCATCATTCCAGAACATTTTTTTTAGGCATACAGCGGTTGGCGACCGCATCACACTACGTGTTAGTGCTGGCTTTTGTTACACTCACGATGTTTTTTTATCACGGTATCTCTATGTCACCCCGCATCCACCAAATGCCCGATCAATTAATTAACCAGATTGCCGCCGGCGAGGTGGTTGAGCGGCCGGCGTCGGTGGTGAAAGAACTGCTGGAAAACAGTCTGGATGCCGGTGCCAGCCGCATTGATATTGATATTGAGCAGGGCGGGATAAAAAGTATTCGTATCCGTGATAACGGTAGCGGTATACATAAAGACGATCTGGCGCTGGCGTTATCGCGTCACGCCACCAGCAAAATTCGCAGCCTCGATGATCTG
>JANOOU010000113.1:0-5129 GCA_031421475.1 Gammaproteobacteria bacterium
CGCCAGGAAACGGCTGTCACCCGGGGTAACAATATCGGCCTTGCGCAGCATTTGTTTCACGATCACTTCAATGTGCTTGTCGTTGATCTTTACGCCCTGTAAACGGTAAACGTCCTGAATTTCTTTCACCAGATACGCCGCCAGTGATTCCACACCCTGCAGACGCAGAATGTCATGCGGGTTCGGTTCGCCATCGGCAATTACTTCACCGCGCTCAACGTGCTCACCTTCGAACACATTAATATGACGCCACTTGGGTATCAGATCTTCGTAAGCCTCACCGTTATCGCCCGTGATGGTCAGACGTTGCTTGCCCTTGGTTTCCTTACCGAAGCCGACAGTACCGGTGATTTCCGCCATGATGGCAGGCTCTTTCGGTTTACGCGCTTCGAACAAGTCAGCCACACGCGGCAGACCACCGGTGATGTCACGGGTTTTACTGGAAGCTTGCGGAATACGGGCAATCACGTCACCAATACGCACATCTGATCCATCGGTAATATTAATAATCGCACCGGCAGGCAGGTAATAACTGGCCGGAATATCCGTGCCTGCAATACACAAGTCCTTGCCCTTGTTATCAATCAATTTCACCATGGGGCGCAAATCTTTACCGGCAGATGGACGTTGTTTCGGATCGGTTACAACCATGGAAGACAAACCGGTAATTTCATCGGATTGCTTCTGTACGCTAACGCCGTCGACGAATTCGCTAAAGCGAATTTGGCCTGCCACTTCGGTAATAATGGGATGGGTATGCGGATCCCAGGTCGACACAATTTGGCCGCCTGAAACTGGACCGCCGTCAGCCACCGTGATGACGGCACCGTAAGGCACTTTATAACGTTCTTTTTCACGGCCGGATTCATCGATCACACCGATTTCACCCGAACGTGATACCGCTACAAAATTACCGCCGGTTTGTTTAACCAGCTTAAAGTTGTGCAAGCGGATGGTACCGGATGATTTCACTGCAATATTGTTAGCTGCAGCGGAACGACTGGCGGCACCACCAATATGGAAGGTACGCATGGTCAACTGCGTACCCGGCTCACCGATGGACTGGGCCGCAATAACGCCCACGGCCTCACCGATGTTAACGCGATGACCGCGTGCCAGATCACGACCATAACAGGTAGCACACACACCAAAGGTTGCTTCACAGGTAATACTGGAGCGAACCTTGATTTCGTCTATACCTTCTTGATCAATACGTTCAACCCATGATTCATCCAGCAATGTATTTTGAGGAATCAGGATATTGCCTGCTGCATCCAGTACATCCACTGCAATCACACGACCCAACACACGTTCATGCAAGGCCTCAACCACATCACCGCCTTCGATGATAGGCGTCATGGTAATACCTGCTTCGGTACCACAATCAACGGTGTTCACCACCATGTCCTGCGCCACATCCACCAGACGACGCGTGAGATAACCGGAGTTCGCAGTCTTTAATGCGGTATCAGCCAGACCTTTACGCGCACCGTGGGTTGAAATGAAGTACTGCAAAACGTCCAGACCTTCGCGGAAGTTTGCTGTAATCGGCGTTTCGATAATCGAGCCGTCGGGCTTGGCCATCAAACCACGCATACCGGCCAACTGACGAATCTGTGCCGCACTACCACGTGCGCCGGAATCCGCCATCATGTAAATATTATTGAAGGAATCCTGTTGGGTAACTTTTCCCTTGGCATCCACCACATCTTCCTTGCCCAGTTTTTCCATCATCGCCTTGGCAACCACGTCATTGGCATGTGACCAGATATCGACCACCTTGTTATAACGCTCACCATTGGTTACCAGGCCGGAAATATACTGGCGTTCAATTTCTTTCACTTCGGCTTCAGCTGCCTTCAGGATCCGTGGTTTTTCTTCCGGGATTACCATGTCGTTCAGGCAAATAGACACACCCGCACGTGTTGATTCACGGAAGCCGGTGTACATCAGCTGGTCAGCAAAAATAACCGTTTCTTTCAAGCCCACCTGGCGATAACAGGCATTGATCAACTTGGAAATGTTTTTCTTGGTCATGTTGCGATTGATCAGGTCAAACGCCAGACCATCCGGCAACAGCTTGGACAGAATGGCGCGTCCAACCGTGGTTTCAATGATTTTGCGTGTCACTTGCAGCTTGCCACTGGCATCAAACAGCGCTTCGCGAATACGTACTTTCACTTTTGCCTGAAGGTGTACCGCGCGATTGGCGTAAGCACGCTCGGCTTCAGTCGGATCGGCAAACGCCATGCCTTCACCCGCCGCGTTCACACGCTCACGCGTCATGTAATACAGACCCAGAACAATATCCTGTGACGGCACAATAATGGGCTCACCCGATGCAGGCGACAGAATATTGTTGGTCGACATCATCATGGCGCGTGTTTCAAGCTGCGCTTCAATCGACAGCGGCACGTGAACCGCCATCTGGTCACCGTCGAAGTCAGCGTTGAATGCGGTACAAACCAGCGGATGCAATTGAATGGCCTTGCCTTCAATCAATACCGGTTCAAATGCCTGAATGCCTAAACGATGCAGAGTCGGAGCACGGTTGAGCATAACGGGATGCTCACGAATCACTTCTTCCAGGATGTCCCAGACTTCAGCACCTTCGCGCTCGACCAGTTTCTTGGCAGCCTTGATGGTGGTGGCCAAACCGCGGCGATGCAGCTTGCTGAAAATAAACGGCTTGAATAATTCCAGCGCCATTTTCTTCGGCAGACCGCACTGATGCAATTTTAATGTAGGACCAACCACAATCACGGAACGACCGGAATAATCGACGCGCTTACCGAGAAGATTTTGACGGAAGCGACCTTGTTTACCCTTGATCATGTCAGCCAGTGATTTCAGCGGACGTTTGTTAGTGCCTGTAATAGCACGGCCACGACGACCGTTATCCAGCAAGGCATCAACGGCTTCCTGCAACATACGTTTTTCATTACGCACAATAATATCTGGCGCAAACAATTCCAGCAGACGCTTCAAACGATTGTTACGGTTAATCACACGACGATACAAATCGTTCAAATCGGAAGTGGCAAAACGGCCACCATCCAGCGGAACCAGCGGACGTAAATCCGGTGGTAACACAGGCAGAATGGTCAACACCATCCACGAAGGTTTATTGCCGGAATCGAGGAATGATTCAACCAACTTCAGGCGCTTGCCATAACGTTTGAGCTTGGTTTCAGAACCCGTCTCGCCCATTTCTTGGCGTATCTGACGGCCTTCTGCATTCAGATCCAGCGCACTCAACAACTGATAAATCGCTTCTGCACCCATGCGCGCATCAAACTCATCGCCATGCTCTTCAATCGCTTCAAGGTAGGCTTCATCTGACAACAACTGACCACGCTCCAGCGTGGTCATGCCGGGATCGATCACCACAAACGCCTCAAAATATAAAATGCGTTCGATTTCGCGCAATGTCATATCCAGTAACAAACCAATACGCGATGGCAGTGATTTCAAAAACCAGATATGCGCAACCGGACTCGCCAGTTCGATATGGCCCATGCGCTCACGGCGCACTTTGGTTTGTGTGACTTCAACGCCACACTTTTCGCAAACCACACCGCGATGTTTCAAGCGTTTGTATTTACCGCATAAACATTCGTAATCTTTTACCGGGCCAAATATTTTGGCGCAGAACAAGCCATCACGTTCCGGTTTGAAAGTACGGTAATTAATGGTTTCAGGTTTTTTAACTTCACCAAAAGACCAGGACAGAATCATTTGCGGCGACGCCAAACCAATGCGAATCAAATCGAAATCATCAGTCTGGCCCTGCGGCTTGATCAGCTTAAGCAAGTCTTTCAAGATCGTTCTCCTAAGTAATTCGTTAGATCAAAGTTGAGGACGGGACATTAAATGTCCTGTTCCAGCTCGATGTTGATAGCCAATGCGCGAATTTCTTTCAGCAATACATTGAAAGATTCCGGCATGCTGGCTTCCATACGATGGTCGCCATCAACAATGTTCTTGTACATTTTGTTACGGCCATTCACGTCATCGGATTTGACTGTCAACATCTCTTGCAAGGTGTATGCAGCGCCGTATGCTTCAAGCGCCCACACTTCCATTTCACCGAAACGCTGGCCACCAAACTGCGCTTTACCACCCAGTGGCTGCTGGGTAACCAGACTGTAAGGACCGGTTGAACGCGCATGCATCTTGTCATCAACCAAATGGTTGAGCTTGAGCATGTACATATAACCGACGGTTACAGGGCGATCAAAAGCTTCACCACTACGACCGTCATATAACGTGGTTTGACCGGTTGTTGGTAAATCGGCCAGTTCCAGCATGCGATGAATATCGGATTCTTCCGCACCATCGAATACCGGCGTTGCCATCGGCACACCTTTACGCAGATTACCGGCCAGTACTGTCACTTCGGCATCACTGAACGCCTTCAGGTCAACTTTTTTGTTCTTCTCGTCGTGGTTATAAATCTTGTTGAGGAAATCACGCAGCTCGGTGATCTTGCGATTTTCATCGAGCATTTTGCCGATTTTCAAACCCAGACCACGCGCTGCCAAACCAAGATGTGTTTCCAGAATTTGGCCCACGTTCATACGTGACGGCACACCCAGAGGATTCAATACGATATCAACCGTGGTGCCATCCGCCATGTGCGGCATATCTTCAACCGGTACAATCATGGAGACCACACCCTTGTTACCGTGACGGCCGGCCATTTTGTCGCCGGGCTGTACCCGACGTTTGATCGCCAGATACACCTTAACCATCTTCAGCACGCCGGGCGCCAGATCGTCGCCGGCCATGATTTTGCCTTTTTTCTCTTCAAACAATTCATCAAACAACTTGCGCGGTTCTTCACGTTGCTTGCCCAGTGATTCAAGTTGTGCGTTGGCTTCTTCATCTTTCAGCCGCACTTCAAACCATTTGTCGCGCGGCAAGCTATCCAGATAAGACTGTGCAATCTTGCTGCCTGACTTGAGGCCAGCCGGACCGCCCGCTGCAACATTATTCAGCATGATTTTTTGTGCACGTGCGTACAAATCATTTTCAATAATGCGCCACTGATCGTTCACGTCTTTACGTGCCTGATCAATCTGGTCTTTTTCAATTTCCAGTGCGCGTTTGTCTTTATCAACGCCGTC
>JANOOU010000114.1:0-2490 GCA_031421475.1 Gammaproteobacteria bacterium
CTTACAGACTTGAATGGCGGATTACAAGGTAAAATTGGCAGGTGATTTGCTGCTGGACAGACGCATCCAAACAGCTATCGCAAACACGCAAAAAATTGTCAATCGCGGCATTCGTTAATCAATACACCACCGTTCAGAACAGAAACGCCAATGCCTGTGCTGGGGCTTGTCATCGGCTTGTTTGGCTGGGGCCAAACATTCTGCTTGTCCGGTATGCAGCAGGCACTCAATTATGCCGAAACACTTGGCGTGCCGTTTGTGTTCAGTTCCAATGGCGATGCTTTTTTGATGCACGACCGCACCGGCCTTACCACTAAAACTGAACAGGAATTGGCACTGGGTGCATTTCCTTCGCCGGAAGATTTATGGCAGCGTTTTTGTCAGTGGAAAGGTCTGGAGACCACTGCCGCTCGCCAAACCGTTGAAATGCCATATTACGATGACGGCGCAGGCCGTGCTCCGCGTTATTACCAATCCAGCGCCATTAACAACTCCGTCGAAGCTGTAGCAAAAGGCCAGCAGCGTATTTTGCTGGTAATGGCTACCGGCACTGGCAAAACCTACACCGCATTCCAGATCATCTGGCGGCTGTGGAAATCCGGCACCAAAAAACGCATTTTATTTTTGGCCGACCGCAATATTCTGGTTGATCAAACCAAAAACAACGATTTCAAACCGCTGGGCGCGGCCATGACCAAAATCAGCAAGCGCCAAATTGATAAGAGTTACGAAATTTACCTATCGCTGTATCAGGCCGTTACCGGCAGCGAAGAAGAAAGAAATATTTACAAACAATTCTCGCCAGATTTCTTTGATTTGATCGTGATTGACGAATGCCATCGCGGCAGCGCCGCAGAAGATTCCGCATGGCGCGAAATTCTGGAATATTTTTCCTCGGCAACACATGTCGGTTTAACCGCCACACCCAAAGAAACCAAAGATGTATCCAGCATTCATTATTTTGGTGATCCGGTTTACAGCTACACCTTAAAGCAAGGCATCGAGGATGGTTTTCTTGCACCATACAAAGTGGTGCGTATCGACATCGACAAAGACGTGCAAGGCTGGCGTCCCAGCAAAGGCCAGAAAGACAAGCATGGCAAGCTGATCGAAGACCGCATTTATAACCAGACCGATATGGATCGCAAGCTGGTGCTGGAAAAACGCACCGAGCTGGTCGCCAAAAAAATCACTGAATTTCTGGTGGCAACTGATCCTTACGCCAAGACTATTGTGTTCTGCGATGACATCGATCACGCCGAGCGCATGCGCCAGGCGCTGGTGAATCTGAATCCTGATCGGGTCAAGGAAAGCCGCAAATACGTCATGCGCATTACCGGTGATGAAAACGAAGGCAAGGCCGAGCTGGATAACTTCATCAACCCGGAAGAGCGTTACCCGGTCATCGCCACCACATCAAAATTAATGACAACCGGCGTTGATGCGCAAACCTGCAAACTGATCGTGCTCGACCAGCACATAAAATCCATGACCGAGTTCAAGCAAATCATCGGGCGCGGCACGCGCATCAATGAAGATTACGGCAAGTACTGGTTCACCATTATGGATTTCAAAAAGGCCACCGAGCTGTTTGCCGACGAAGCATTTGATGGCCCGCCAATTGTTATTTACGAACCCAAGCCAGATGAAACACCCGTACCACCGGATAATGATTTGCCAGAAGTGGATGTAAACGGCAATCCCATTTCGCCACATGGGGAAGATGCTGATCGCCCAATAGATGGCCAGCATGAAGGTGAGTTTGGCGGCGAAGGCGGCAAGCGTGTGAAGTATGTTGTTGGCGATGTGGCGGTGTACGTCATTGCCGAGCGTGTGCAATATTACGGCCCCGATGGAAAACTCATCACCGAATCATTAAAAGATTACACACGCAGCACCGTGCGCAAAGATTATTCCACACTCAATGATTTTTTACGCCGCTGGAGCAAAGCAGAACGCAAAGCCGTTATCCTGCAAGAACTCGAAGCACGCGGCGTATTGCTGGAACCATTGGCTGAAGAAGTGGGCAAAAATTTCGATGCCTTCGATTTAATTTGCCATGTTGCGTTTGACCAGCCGCCACTCACACGCCGCGAACGCGCCGAAAACGTGAAGAAGCGTAACTACTTTGCCAAATACGGCGAACAGGCGCGCAAGGTGCTGGAAAGCCTGCTGGAAAAATACGCCGACACCGGCATAGAAAATATCGAAGACATCAAAATACTCACCCTCGACCCCTTCAAAAACATGGGCACCGCCAGCGAACTGGTGTCGGCATTTGGCGGCAAGCAAGCCTACATGGATGCATTGCACGAGCTGGAAGAAAATCTGTATGCCTGAATAAATAACCAATCCTTTTAATTCCCCCTCCCTTGACGGGTGGGGGTTAGGGGGAGGGTGAAAAACTTTCAAGGTTACACATACAAACCGCAGCATAACCTGTCGGAAAGTATGACACCCCCAACCCCAACCCTCCCCCCTCAAGGGGGA
>JANOOU010000115.1:0-3203 GCA_031421475.1 Gammaproteobacteria bacterium
CACAACATATTCGCAGCGTTATCAAGGCCACCGGTATTCTGGGTGATCCCCATGCTGTTGACTGGTTGATTCTTAAAATGCGCGAACATAAATATGCACGATTGGCAGGTGAGTCCTTTACATTCATTAACTGCATAGAACTTGAAAAAAATCAGTTAAATAATGATGCTCCCGAGAATTATGAACCCATACCCAATGAGAATGCCAGCGATGAAATAGTGGCCATGGATGATGATGAAAACCTGCCGTGGCCAAACGCAACAGCTGTGGCGTCCACCTGGAAACAAACCGGCGGCCAATTGACTAAAGGCCAGCGTTATTTACTGGGTAAAGAAATTAATGCAAGCAATCTGACTACGCACGTACAAAATGCCTATCAAAGACAACGGCATGCGGCCGCCATGGAACGGGCGTTGCTGAATGTGACGCAGGTTTTACAAAACACCCGTGCAAAGGTTAATCAGGGATGAGTGATAACGCACCAAAGCTTTATATTGCCAGCATGGGGATGATTACGCCTGTGGGTGGTAATGTGGCGATGACGGCGGCTGCGGTGAATGCGGGGATAAGTGCTTATCAGGCATCCTACTTCACCACCAATGACGATGAAAAAATCATCATGGCACGTGTACCTGATGAAATGATTGGGGAATTTACAGGAGACTTTGACGAAGGCAGCCGTTTTAACGCGCGCCATGATCGCGTAATTAAAATCGCTATTCTCGCCCTACAGCAAGCCTGCGCACAATGCACAGCCGAGCAAGCCGTTCCGCTACTCTTGGCCATGCCAGATGTAAACACCGATAACGAAGGCCTAAGTTCTTTTGTAGGAAATCTTGCCAACAACCTTAAGCCCTGGGTTAACCCGGCGATTAGCCGCAGCATGCATTCTGGCCGTGCGAGCGGTATGGAGGCAATAGCGTTTGCGTTTAAGTATTTTTTCGACACGCAATACCCCTATATCATCGTTGGCGGCAGTGACAGCCATGAAGACTCCTCGCGCCTGATACCGCTGGATAACGATAAGCGATTGTTAGCACTTGGCGCAGACGATGCCTTTGCCCCCGGTGAAGGCGCGAGTTTTTTACTTTTAACGCCACGCATCGAGTTAGCACAACAGCGCAGTGGCCAGGTCATTGCACTTTCCGCTCCCGGTATTAGCGATGAAATAGGCCACCTTTTCAGCGAAGAACCTTACCGTGGTGATGGCCTGGACCAGGCGTTTAAAAATGCGCTCATCGGTCAGCAGGAAAACAGCATTCACAGTATTTACAGCAGCATGAATGGCGAAAACCATTGGGCTAAAGAATATGGTGTGGCCTATTTGCGTAATCGTAAAATGTTTAAAGACCCAGTCAGGATAGAGCACCCGGCAGATTGTTATGGTGATTTAGGTTCTGCCACCGCCACAACTTTAATAGCCCTTGCAGCAGAACATTTATTTAATAACAGCAAAGCACAAACGCATCTGGTGTACAGCTCATCCGATACCGCTAAACGCGGTGCGATTGTGGTTGAAAAAATCAACGCTGCTGTGCAGGTTTCTTAGAATTATCATGGGAGAAAGACATGACAGAATTAGTTGAAGGTTACAGCCCACCAACATTAGAAAAAAATGCTGAAGACCCAAAGAAAAAAAAGCCCCTGACCATTCGCATTATCTTGCTGTGTGACGGCACCAATAACAATAAAGCCAATATTGCCGAGCGTGAAAAATTTGAGGCCGGTGAAAAAGAAGCCGAGTCTGCTGCACATAAAGAATTCGGCAAAAAGGATTCCAGTTATGACAATGGCCGCACCAATATTGCCACCATGGAACCGCATGTAAAATCGGGAAAGGGCGTGGGTGGTTATAGCATTGTCGTCAAAGTCTATGTGCAAGGCCAGGGTACCTTCAACTTTAAAAAAGACTCCAATTTATGGGGCAAGGGCATGGCGGTATTCTCAAGCGGTGTTTACCAGCGCGCCCGTGAAGGCATTGACGATGCACTGACGTTACTTAAGAAGAAATTACTCGATAACAACAAGCCAGAGCGATTTTTTATCAAACAAGTCGACGTCGATGTATTTGGTTTTAGCCGCGGTGCCGCAACGGCGCGACATGCGATACATGTTCTTACCACCGAAGAAAGCTTTACAGTGGCTAACCCGAGAGGTTATGGTGCGCATACTGTTGTTACGAATCGGCCATTGTTTGATCGCTTGCGCACCCTTTATGGTTACACAGAAATGCGCAAAGACCAGGTTAAAATTATCTTTGCCGGCCTCTATGATACGGTGGTTTCAGTGAATGCCAGCCAGCTGATGCCGGCGTGGATTGCGAATAATACCCGCAGCCAACAGGCGGTAGCCCAGGCAAAATTTGCGTTGCACCTGGCGGGGGCCGATGAACACCGAGCGGATTTTCCTCTACATCGTATAACAAGCGCTATTGCTGCAGGCAAAGGGGCAGAATATTATTTTCCGGGTGTGCACTCGGATATTGGCGGCAGTTATAACCTCGCGAATGAAGAGTTGCTGGAAGAAGGTAAAGAAAAAGAACATGCTCTGATACGCGAGCTAAAAGGTGAAGCTGATTATCCTGCCGTGCTAAAACAAAAAGAGGAACTGGAAAAGCTGGGGCACAAGATTGTGCTTGAAGATACTGCCTGGTTCCATAGCGAGTACGGATCTAGTCCCGTTACGGCCAGGCTCTATGCCTATCGTCGAATAGACGGTTTGGAATATGCCCGGCCCAGTGATGAAAAAGACCGCGTGATTAACCGCGGCAAGGTTTCAGATTTGAAAGTGGATATGGAGAATTTGACAAAAGATGGCTGGTATAAGAAAGGCCAAATGATTATAGATGTGGACTATTTGGCAAGCACTGTACGGTCGGTTACGTCTGCACTGAAGTTTGTTTTAACTCTCGGTGATTCCTATGAAGATGGCTCGCCAAAATCAGGACGGTTAATCGTTAACCGGCGCGGTATATCCAGTGGTTACTGTAATATTCCGTTGAAATTTATGGTAGAACACGCACGCAAGCATGCCATTTTGATTGATGCAAAACTGGATACCCGGATTAATAACATTTTAGACAAAGTGCCAATGTTTAAGGCCGTAGAGGACGCGCTTAAAAAGTACATGTCACAAAAGGGGTTGACCGGTTCCAGGCCTGGTGACTGGAATGATATAACCAAAGCGAAAAGCTGGTATCCTGG
>JANOOU010000116.1:0-6289 GCA_031421475.1 Gammaproteobacteria bacterium
GACTCGATAACACCTATCAGATCCGATTCTTTTAACAAACGTCCACACTCTGTCTCGAAGGCCTGGCGAAAATCATCCCAGTTTTTTTCGATTAAACTTAATCCGGCGGCGGCGGCGTGACCGCCAAATTTAATAATCAAATTAGGATGCTGTGCGGCAATATTTTCCAATGCATCACGAATATGCAAACCGCGTATCGAACGTGCCGATCCTTTTATCTCACCCGGTTTATCACTGCGTGCAAAAGCAATTACCGGGCGATTAAATTTGTCCTTGATACGTGCCGCCAAAATACCAATCACACCTTGATGCCAATCCGCTTGGTATAAACACAGGCCTCGTGGTAATTCAGTTTGGCCCAGATGTTCAAGCAAGGGCAACAAAGTTGTTAACGCCTGCTGTTGCATAGTCTGTTCAATATCACGTCTACTGCGATTGAGAGTGTCCAGCTGTTTTGCGAGTTGTTCGGCACGGCTCACATCATCGGTTAACAAACATTCAATGCCTAAAGACATATCTTCCAGGCGACCGGCAGCATTTAATCGCGGGCCAACAATAAAACCCATGTCGCTGGCTGTAACATGATGCACGTCACGACCCGCTACTTTTAACAAGGCTTGAATACCGACACAACATTGGCCGGCACGTATACGTTTTAATCCCTGCTCGACCAGAATGCGATTGTTGTCATCCAGTGGTACCACATCAGCAACTGTGCCCAAGGCAACCAGGTCTAGCAACTTCGCCATATTCGGTTCGGGGCGTGTTTCATTAAACCAGCCCGCATGTCGCAAACGTTGGCGCAGGGCTAACAGCGTGTAAAAAATCACACCGACACCGGCAAGGTTTTTACTGGCGAATTCACATGCAGGTTGATTGGGATTCACTATGGCGTGGGCCAGCGGTAATGTTTTTCCAGGCAAATGATGATCGGTGACAATGACTGTTATACCTGCATCACGCGCCGCTTTTACACCATTTAAACAGGCAATACCGTTATCAACGGTAATCAACACATCCGGTTTCATGGTGCGCGCCACTCCAACCAGTTCGGGTGTTAAACCGTAGCCAAAGTCAAAACGGTTCGGCACCAGATACGAAACCTGTTTAGCACCCATCCATTTTAATGCGCGTATCGCCAGCGCCGAACTGGTAGCACCATCGGCATCAAAATCGCCGACAATTAAAATATGTAGTTGCTGTTCTAGTGCCATCTGCAAAATGGCCACTGCGTCATGTAAACCTTTGAGTGAATCCACTGGCAGCAATCGCTCCAGTGTATATTCAACCTGCTCGGGCCGGTGCACACCACGGTGTGCATAAATGCGTTGCAACACCGGGTGCAACGTACTGTTAATAAAATCATCCGATAAAGGCGCTTGTTTACGTTCGATACGACGCTCAGTTTTCATAACGCATCCAGTGCTTCAGAGATTTAGACCCGCGCCAGAATTTTCGCATATCGCTCGTCGTCAAGGCAAAACAACAGCCATTTGCGGGATATAAATTGATCTGTTTTATTTTACCGGATTTCAATGCATTAAAAATAATCGGTAATGTATTCTGGCAAAGATCATTAAATTCACGATGCCATTCTTCTGCATCACCATAACTGGCTGCCATAACCAGATCATCGATTACCAGTAAACCGGCTGCAGGCTCTTGTTTCCAGTTATCGACTGTTTTGCGGGATGTGTTGAGAAATTTAGCGGCGCCATAGGCGATAATCTCATTGGCGTAGAGAGTCGGTGAAGTCACAGGCTTGACCGGCTCACGACAACCTTCTCCCCACAACCACAAACTGTTTATCGTAAGTTGGCCAAGCGACTCACGCCGCGTATTAACGGCATGCGCATAAAACAACATTTGAGTCTCATTGAGAATTTTTCGCCACAATATTTCATCCTGCCCGGTGGGTAAAAAGTGCCGGACATTGCGGCTGATGGCTTGCGTAACAGGCGTGGTTTTTAAATTCAATACTTGTTGCGTCTGTAAATACCAGCGCTGCGGTGTGGCGGCAAATAACTGCACACCATCGGCAGCAAAATGTTGATTAAATGCAGCAACCAGCTGTGCGGCCTCATCGGCTGTTATATTCAAACTATGACTATCACGTAACAAGGCATGATCGCTTCGCGCCTGAAAATGCACCGGGTCGGCACGCCAGTGCATGAACGACGCATCACAAGCATCTGCCAATCCACTCAGGCAGGCAGGCGATGTTTCAATGGGTAGATTTAATACAGAAAATAATTGCGAGTGATAATCCGACTGGGCATGTGAAATAACGCTGCGTGACAGCCAGGTTTCGAGTAATTTGCATGATGGCAGATCAGCCGTTGCAGCAGGCGGCGTCAGTAAGTGAGGAATGAGGAGATCGAGTTTCATGAAGAAAAGCGTAAGTCCGCAAATGCAAGAAAAAACATCTTTTGTTTTATTATTAGCGTTCATTTGCGTTTATTTGCGGACTAATGCCTTTTCTCAAATCCCTAAACAGTTCGTAGGGTGGGCATACTTTTTTGCCCACGCGTGTTTGCATTATCCGGTACGCGTGGGCACGATGCGCCCACCCTACTTTTGCTGAACATAAACAATAATTCTTTAGTTTTTATTTGCGTGCATTTGCGGGCTCCTGGCTTTTCCGCCGCTGACGCACCACCTCAAATAAACATATTCCGGTGGCTACCGACACATTCAAACTTTCAACTTGCCCGGCCATGGGTAATTTAACCAGCGCATCGCAGTGTTCACGCGTTAAACGGCGCATGCCTTTTTCTTCGGCACCCATGATCAGCGCCAGCTTGCCTTTCAGATCAACATCGTAAATCGTTTGCTCGGCTTCACCGGCGGCACCCACGATCCAGACACCGGCATCCTGTAATTCTTTTAAAGTGCGTGCCAAATTGGTGACCTGAATAAACGGCACGGTTTCGGCCGCACCACAGGCTACTTTGCGCACCACCGGCGTTAAACCTACCGCACGATCTTTGGGTGCGATGACGGCATCCACTCCGGCGGCATCGGCGCTGCGCAAACAGGCACCGAGATTATGCGGATCGGTTACGCCATCGAGCACCAGCAAAAATAAATCGGGTTTTTCCAGCAACTCATCGAGCGATGTTTCTTTGGGCGAACTGCTACGGTAACGTGCGGCTATGCCCTGGGTATGATTGTTATGGCAACGCTTTTCCAGATCGGCCTTGCGCACCAGTTCAATTGAAATACCTTGCGACTCGGCCAGCTGCACCAACTGTTTAACACGCTGGTCGTTGCGATCTTTTTCTACCAGCAACTGTAAAATATTGGCGGCATCGTTGCGCAATGCCGATTCCACCGCGTGAAAACCAAAAATGATGTCGTCTTGTTTGGCCATAATTTTTAAAGAAACAGAAAACGCAAATGAACGCTAATAAACGCAAATAAAAGAAAATATTTTGTATTTATTAAAAAATATAGATAACTCGTGCTTCAGGCTGACTCCAACTAAAGGTAACCAACCGGAGCAACTACTTTTGCAGGTCAGTTTAAAGGCTGACCTACAACAACACAGACACAAATAATTATTCTTTTTTTTATTTGCGTGATGCACATGGATGTGCGAATGCCGCAAGCGCACGACGCGCAGAAGCGGCGCATTTGCGTTTATTTGCGTTCTCCTTTTCTTTTCTTAGCCGAACGTTTCTTCGACTTCTGGTGCACTGATTCTTCACCGCTGTTGTCTTCGTCAGCCAGTTCGAAATCAATTTTGCGCTCGTCGAAATTAACGCGCATAACTTTCACGTCCACTTCGTCGCCCAGCCGGAAGACTCGGCCACTGCGTTCACCGATCAAACGATGTTGTATAGGCTCGAACTGGTAATAGTCTTTTGGCAGGCTGGTGATATGTACCAGGCCTTCCACATAAATATCCTGCAACTCAACAAAAATGCCGAACGATGTCACTGAGGTGATCAAACCATCAAAAATTTCGCCCACCTTGTCTTGCATGTATTCACACTTGAGTGCGGTTTCGGCATCACGTGTGGCTTCATCTGCACGACGCTCACAGGCCGAGCTGTGCTCGCCCAATTTCACCATATCGCTATGACGATAAAAATAGCGTTCGACCTTGCCGCCGCGTAATACGTGGCGAATGGCACGATGCACCAGCAAATCGGGATAACGACGAATCGGTGAGGTAAAGTGGGCGTAACTTTCCAGTGCCAGACCAAAATGCCCTTTATTGTCCGGTGTATACACAGCCTGGCTCAGTGAGCGCAACAGCACGGTTTGTATTAAATGATAATCCGGGCGATCTTTTACCTGCTCAATTAAACGTGCGTAATCTTCGGTGGTGGGTTTGGCCGGATTTTTAGTCTTGGCTTTTACGGCTTTGCCAAAATGCAGACCTAAACTTAAAACAAAATCACGCACATCATCAATCTTGTCGACCTTCGGGCCTTCGTGCACACGGAATAAGCCCGGTATCTGGTTTTTCTCGATAAATTGTGCAGCCGCCACATTGGCCGAGATCATGCATTCTTCAATCAGTTTGTGCGCTTCATTGCGCTCATAGGGCACAATGCGATCAATTTTTTTACCGTCACTGAACAGGATTTTGGTTTCAGTGGTTTCAAAATCGATGGCGTGACGCAACTTACGTTGCTGGTTCAGAGCTTTATATAATTCGTACAGGTTTTCAAGATGCGGCACCACGGCTGCATATTTCTGCCGCAAGGTTTGATCTTTAGCTTCGAGCATCGCCGACACTTCGGTGTAGGTCAGGCGCGCATGGGAATTCATCACTGCTTCGTGGAAGGTCGAATTCAGCATTTTTCCCTGGCCATCGATTGTCATTTCGCACACCATGCATAAACGATCGACGTGTGGATTAATGGAACACAAACCGTTGGATAAAATTTCCGGCAACATCGGAATCACACGGCCAGGAAAATACACCGAGGTGCCGCGAGTATGCGCTTCTTCATCAAGTGCAGTACCGCGTTCCACGTAATGCGAAACGTCTGCAATCGCTACCAGTAATTTCCAGCCGTTGGCCGTGGGTTCGCAATATACCGCATCATCAAAATCACGGGCGTCTTCACCGTCGATAGTCACCAGCGGTGTCTGACGCAAGTCCAGGCGATTTTGTTTGTCCGCTTCCAGTACTTCCGGCTTCATGCCGGCCACGTATTCTTTAACTGCATCGGGCCAGAGGAAGGGTAAATTATGCGAATGAATGGCGATATCGATTTCCATGCCAGGCGCCATGTGCTCACCGATGACATCGGTAATTTTGCCGATGGTTTGATTACGGAAAGTAGGCTGCTGCACAATTTCAACAATAACAATCTGGCCGTGTACGGCTGTTCCCAGGGCATCCATCGGCACATTAATGGTTTGTGTCAAACGTTTGTTATCGGGCATGACAAACGCAATACCGTTCTCAACCGTTAAACGGCCGACGACACGATGGTTGGCACGCTCCAGCACTTCAATAACCGCACCTTCACGACGACCACGACGATCCACACCGGAAATTTGCACCACGGCACGATCACCATGCAGCAAGGTGCGCATTTGTTTGCCGTGTAAAAAAACATCTTCGCCGCCTTCATCCGGTACTAAAAATCCAAAACCGTCTGCATGCGCAATAACACGGCCACGAACCAGATCGGCTTCATCTACCGGAATATAACCATCACGTCGATTGCGTATTAATTGTCCATCGCGCACCATGGCACCTAAACGGCGGCGCAAGGCTTCGATTTCTTCTTCGCTGTCGAGTTTTAACACGTCCTGTACACGTTCGAAGGTCATGGCGCCTTCTTGATGTATCACTTGCAGAATGAGTT
Source organism: Gammaproteobacteria bacterium (assembly GCA_031421475.1). Taxonomy (GTDB): domain Bacteria; phylum Pseudomonadota; class Gammaproteobacteria; order SZUA-229; family SZUA-229; genus JACPVK01. The sequence continues at coordinate 5,835 of JANOOU010000116.1, forward strand.
CGCGGCTGGCGATGGGTTTGGCGTAGTTAACGGCTTCGCGTTCGGCATGCGGATCTTTCATATCGGCCGGCAGCGATTGGGTTTTTGGTTTGGAGACTTTGCCGGATTGTTTAGCGGGGCGGGTTATGGGTTTGTCGCTGTTGTTCTGTTTGGGCTTTAATAAAGCCAGAAGTTTGCGCAACACTTTCACGGTACGTGATGGTTCTTTAGGAGTGGTTGGTTGGGTATCTTTTTTTTGGGCCATATGAGCTAACCTAGGAAAGCGGCCATTCTACACAATTAGAGAGCAGTACGGCGTGGTGAATTTGCAACCGTTACAGTTGCACAATGAATAACGGGCACCTCTAAAAATGCACTTTTTCCGCGATGGCTGCGTCAGCTCCGTGCTCGAATCCTCATGTATGACTTATACACTGCGGTTCTCCGCGCGGTGCTTCCTTGCCCTCACGAAAAAA
>JANOOU010000117.1:0-5359 GCA_031421475.1 Gammaproteobacteria bacterium
GGCACCGGCCTCGGCCCGCGCAGTTACGCCATTATCGAGCAGGGCATGATTTCGCGATTGATCGAAGCCAAGCCCGAAGACCTGCGCGTATTTCTGGAAGAAGCTGCGGGCATTTCCAAATATAAAGAGCGTCGCCGCGAAACCGAGACCCGTATTCGCCATACCCGCGAAAATCTCGATCGCCTCAACGATGTGCGCGAAGAAATCGAAAAACAACTGGCGCATCTACAGCGCCAGGCACGCACCGCCGAACGTTATAAAGAATTAAAACAGGAAGAGCGCCAGTTAAAAGCCGAACATCTGGCGTTGCGTTTACGTGATTTGTCAGTTGAACTGGCGCAACGTGAACAAGCCATCAGCGAGCAGCAAACCCGGCTTGAACAGGTAATAGCCGGGCAACGTGCCATCGAAGCCGAAATAGAACGCCTGCGCGAGGCGCGTGTAGAAGCCAACGATAGCTTTAACGAAATCCAGGGCCGTTACTATCGCTTAGGTGCCGAGATTTCGCGCGTAGAACAATCCATACAGCACACCCGGGATATTTTTCAGCGCCAGAAAAATGATTTGCGCGAACTGGAAACCGGTTTGCAGGAAGCCGAAACTACTTTACAAACGGATCAGCAACAGTTAGAAGAAATCGACATGATGCTGGCCGAGAGCGAACCCATGCTTGAAGAAAAGCGCGGTTCGCAACAGGGCGTGCAGGATAATTTGCACGAATCCGAGCAGGCCATGCAGGAATGGCAAACCAGTTGGGAAGATTACAATCGCCGTGCGGCACAACCGTCGCAAGATGCACAAGTTGAACGCACCCGTATGGAACAGCTGGAACGTCATATCGCACAACTGCAACAACGTTTGCATCGCAGTGTGGAAGAACAGCAGCGCTTGCAAAGTGATGAGCTGGAAAACGAAATAACAAACTTACGCGAACAACTCACCGCCGCCGAGATGCGCCGTGAAGAATACGATGATCGCGTGGCGAGTGTGCTGGAATCGATTCAAGGCGCACGCGAACTCAATAATAATTTAAATCGTGAGCAGGATGAACTGCGCCGCACCCTGCACGATGGCCGTGGGCGTCTGGTGTCATTACAAACTTTGCAACAGGCGGCACTGGGTAAAAATGAAAAATCCATCGTCGGCTGGTTGCAATCCAATAACCTGAGCCATAAACCACGTTTGGCCGAAAACATTCAGGTGGCCGATGGTTGGGACAAGGCGGTTGAAACCGTGCTTGGCGGTTATCTTGAAGCGGTGTGTGTTGAGGGCATAGATAAACTGGGCGAATCACTCGCCGGTTTGACGCAAGGGCGTCTTACCCTGTTTGATATTCAAACCGCGCCAGCTGCCGGTCATAACGCGGCTGACATGCTGGCATCAAAAATAATATCCGGCATGCCATTGCAACATTTGTTACACGGTGTGCATTGCGCTGATAGCTTAACAACGGCCTTGCAACAACGTAACACCTTGGCCATAGGTGAATCAGTGGTTACCCGCGATGGTATCTGGCTCGGAGCCAACTGGTTGCGTGTGGCAAAAGATACCGATGAAAAAGGCGGCATACTGGCACGCGAACAGGAGATTAAAAAATATCAGGCACAATCTGACGAGCTGGAATTAAAAGCTGAAGAAATCGATCAACGCATCGTTGATGGACGTGCCAGCCTGCACAATACCGAACAGCAGCGTGAGCAATTACAGGCTGAACTGAATCAGGCACATAATCAATGTGCACAAATACAGTCACAAATCAGTTCACGTACGGCCAGGCTGGAACAAATCGCCGGGCGCAGTAAACATCTGCAAGAAGAAATGGCGGATATCCAGTTGCAAATTACCCGCGAACAGCAAGACATGGAAGCCGCACGTTGCAAACGTAATAATGCAACATCCGAAATGGAAGTATTGTCGCGTGAGCGTGAGCAATTAACAGCGCAACGTGAACAATTGCAAGCGCGCTTGCATGAAGTGCGTGCCCAGGCGCTGGGTGAACGTGAAGGCGTGCACGAGCTGGCCATACGTATTGAATCCAGGCGTACTGCCAAACGCAGCTTGCAACAAAATATCGAGCGCATGACGCGGCAACTGGAACAGCAGCAACAGCGTCGTCGGGAGTTACAGGACATTGTTGCACGTGGCGAGCAGCCCATTGCTGAATTAGCCGAATCCTTAAAGGTACAATTGGCGCAGCGATTAACCGTCGATAAACAATTAAACGAAGCCCGCAGGTTGCTGGAAACCATTGATAACAGCTTGCGCGAGCATGAACACAAACGCAGTGAACAAGAACAGCAGGCGCAACAGGTTCGATCGAATCTGGAACAGGCACGTTTGAATACCTCGGAAGTGAAAGTGCGTAGTCAAACTGTGCAGGAGCAATTACTCGAAACCGGTTTTGAATATGAAACCCTGCGTGAATTATTAGGTGATCAGGCGCGCGTGGATGACTGGTTGCGCAAGCTGGAAGACATAACGCAAAAAATCAGCCGTTTGGGTCCGATCAATCTGGCGGCCATCGATGAGTATCAGGAACAATCCAAGCGTAAGGAATATCTTGATTCGCAACATGCCGATATTACCCAGGCGCTGGAAACGCTGGAACAGGCCATCGCCAAAATTGACAAGGAAACACGGAATCGTTTCAAGGAAACCTACGAACACGTTAATACACGATTGCAGGAAATGTTCCCGCGCTTGTTTGGCGGTGGTCAGGCGTATCTGGAAATGACCGGCGACGATTTGTTAAGCACCGGTATCATGGTGATGGCGCGACCGCCGGGTAAACGCATCAGTAATATTCATTTGTTATCCGGTGGTGAAAAAGCGTTGACGGCGGTGGCTCTGGTGTTTGCCATATTTGAATTAAATCCGGCGCCATTCTGTATGCTGGACGAAGTGGATGCACCACTCGATGAAGCCAATGTCGGGCGCTTCTGCGAACTGGTGCGCGATATGTCGAAGCATGTTCAGTTTATTTTTATTACACATAACAAAACCACCATGGAGCTGGCAGAGCAATTAAGCGGGGTCACTATGCGTGAAGCGGGTGTGTCGCGGTTAGTCACGGTAGACGTGGAAGAGGCCAGCAAAATGGTTGCAAACGGTTAAGGTAGCCTGATGGAATATTTACGCTGGATATTGTTGGGTATAGCGATAATCGTCGTGGCAGGTGTTTACATCTGGTCGCGTTCCAAAAAACAACGCAGCCGTTATTATTCGCCGTTGGATGCCGCCAATGACGCACCTTCGTTTTCCGCAGCAAAATCTCAAGTCAGAGATTGGGTGGACGGTGTCGGGCCGGTACGGGTGGCACGTGAAGATAATGATGTTAACGAAGTGCTGGCCTCCATTAAAGAAGATGCGCGTCCCGGCAGTAAACTGGCGCGCTTACGTCGCGAAACCATGTTGCGCAATGTAGCCAACAAGTACCCCAAAACGAATGTTTCAGCAAATCCGGCTGTTGATGATGAAACAACAGCCGTCGAAGATACAAATCCATCTGCATCTCAACCTGCACCACCGCCGACCCCAGCAACAGAAGATGATCTGATTGCGCTCTATTTGGTTGCGCAACGCGGTGAGAAAATTCGTGGCGAACAGATTTTAAGTGCGTGTTATGCGGTGCAACTGGAATTCGGCGATAAAGAAATTTTTCATCGCAAAGATAAGGCTGGCAGTGTTTTATTCAGCATGGCCAGTATGCAGGAGCCGGGTTATTTTGATGTTAACAATATGCATAACCTGAAAACTCGTGGCATTACACTGTTTACCCAATTGTCATTTTGTTCACAGCCGGTACAGGCGCTGGATGAAATGCTGGTGTGCGCACACAGCCTTGCCAGCATGCTGGGTGTGCAGGTTTGTAACGCTGACCGCAAATTACTCGACGAAGCTTATACGCTGGGTTTGCGCGCCAAGGCCAAACATCTTGCCGAATAGTGTAGGAGTGAGTCATGCCCGCGATTATTTTTGTCGGGAATCTCAGTGAATTGTAGGGTGGGCATTGCCCACCGGATATTGCAGCAGGTGGGCAGTGCCCACCCTACACCTGATAATCTGGTGGTGTGACAAAAAACCAAAGCAGAGTCCGCGTTTGTCACTATCAGCGTTTATTCAACAGGTTTGCGGAATTGATTTTTTATGCAAGATAAAAAACCAGCTAACAAAGTCATCTCACTACGCCAGCAGCTTAATCATCATAGCCATCAATATTATGTGCTCGACGATCCGCAAATTCCGGATGTGGAATACGATCGCTTGTATCGTGAGTTGCAACAACTCGAGCAGCAGCATCCCGAACTGATCACCCGCGATTCACCTACGCAACGCGTTGGCGACAAACCGCTGGCGGCTTTTACGCAAGTCAAACATGACGTGCCGATGTTATCGCTGGATAATGTCTTTAACGATATTGAGCTGGCCGATTTTTACCGCCGCATACAAACCAAGCTTGATACCGATGCCGAAATAGAATTCGCCGCCGAGCCCAAACTTGACGGGCTGGCTGTCAGTCTGATTTATGAAAACGGCATGTTGTTACGTGCCGGAACGCGTGGTGATGGTATTACTGGCGAAGACATTACGCAGAATATCCGCACCATTCACGCCATACCCTTACGCTTAGTCGGCACCAACTGGCCCGCCAAACTCGATGTACGTGGCGAAGTATTCATGCCCAAAGCCGGTTTCGAATTGCTTAATCAGCGTGCACGCGAAAACGGCGAAAAAGAATTTGCCAATCCACGTAATGCCGCCGCTGGATCCTTGCGACAACTCGATCCACGTATTACTGCAACGCGCCCATTGTTTATGTATTGTTATGCCGTAGGTAAAACCGATGGCCTGGAAAAAATCAAAACGCACAGTGAAATGTTGTTGCAGTTATCGCAATGGGGGTTGCCGGTATGCAAAGAACGTCAGCGGGTAATCGGCGTGCAGGCTTGTGTAGATTATTTTAATACTATGGGCCAGCAACGTAACACGCTGCCCTATGACATAGACGGCATAGTCTTCAAAGTGAATCGACTCGACTGGCAAAAAGAACTCGGCTTTGTCGCCAAGGCGCCACGCTGGGCGGTGGCGCATAAATTTCCGGCGCAGGAAGAAATTACCACGGTCAATGCCATTGAATTTCAGGTGGGTCGTACCGGTGCCTTAACACCGGTTGCACGACTGGAACCGGTATTTGTGGGTGGTGTAACGGTGAGCAATGCCACGCTGCACAATATGGACGAAGTGGAACGCAAAGATATTCGTGTCGGCGACAAGGTTATTATTCGCCGCGCCGGTGATGTGATTCCCGAAGTGGTGAGCGTGGTGCCCGGCAGTCGTAAGCCGGGTGCCGAGAAAATTG
>JANOOU010000118.1:0-3945 GCA_031421475.1 Gammaproteobacteria bacterium
ACCTGTAAGCTGCCGTGAATAGTTGGCGTTTTATAGCGTACAGTGGGTTGTGTACTGCAGGCGCCTGTGAGTAGGCTGATGAAAATGATAGATGTGAATTTGATCATGTTAACCTGGCCGTATTTTAAAATTCATAAAACCGAGTACAAAACCCAGTGCCGCCAGCACCAGTCCGTATAAATCATAATAGTAGAATCTGAAATAACGTGTGACGGTTAGCTGGCGTTCGGCCACACCAAAAGCGGGCGGAATACGTTCTGGTAGCCAGCCATCCTGATCAAAAATAGTGACACGATTCCAGATCCGGTTATTGTTTTCGCGGGTCTCCTGAAAAACGAAAAATTCGCCGACAGAGAGCCTCTTAATAACACGCGATGTGATGTTTGCTTTCTCTTGCAACCGCGTGTCATCAACTAATACCTCAACAAATTGATGCTGTGACTGGTACACAATGCCATACCAGGATTGATTAAAGCCTGGCCGTACGTACTCATTTAACCCATGAAAAATGAGAATCACCAGTGTAAAACCAAATAATCCATTGAGCGCTCGTAATAAGGCGCGTGATATAAAGTGGATACGCAGCAGGTAAAAAATAAATACGATTAAGGCCAGAGCAATACTCATGAGTATGGGCACTGTATCGGTTGGTAATTGCAGTGAGTAGCTGATCAGGTTCAAATCGAATCCACGATCTGCTACTAAATAACGTAAATAGCGGTAATAGATAAAAAACAGGCCACATAACCCTACCGCGAGATAGGTCAGCAATTCAAATCGTTGCCGCTTCATCAAGGGTAATAATGCGTCAGCCTTGATGTTGTCGATGAGCGACTTGTGTTCACGCCAGGGACATTCCAGCACGTGAATCGATTTGCGTTTACCTTTTGGTTTCAGGCTGCTGTGTTCGGTGAAGGTGCAAGGTTGTTTTTGCAAATGGGCGACGCTGCTGCTGGTAATCAGAATCTGGTTGCCATCGGCTTCAGCCTGTACCTTGGCGGCCATGTTAACGACATCACCAAAAATATCGTCTTCTTCTACCAGGCAGGTGCCGGTGTGTATGCCGATGCGTGTGCGCAAGCTGAAATATTGATCACGCTCACGCTCGCGTGCCAGTGCTTGTTGTATGGCAATGGCTGCAATAACCGCATCATCGGCATTGTCGAAGGCGGCCATGATGGAATCGCCCAGTGTTTTGATAATGCGGCCACGAAATTTTCGGATAACAGGAAACAACAAACGATTGTGTCGATCAATCAACATGCGCGCATCGATATCACCGCGGCGTTCCCAATGTCGGGTGGATTCTTCAATATCCGAGAACAGAATGGTAATGCGACGGCGCGAGCGTTTGATGGCATCAATGGTACTGTGATCGCTTAACATGGATATTGGAGTGCTGAACCAGCATAATCGAAGTGTCAATAATCATAGATCAAAAGGTAGTGTCGAAGCGTATATTCTGGATAATGACGGTACTTTTGCTGACCGGATGCAGTACCACAGTGACCGGGCCGATTACGGGCCGTGGATACAACCTTGAGATCGGTTGCACCGATAATATGCAGGCCTATACACGCGAACGCGAGGCGGCGGCGAGTACAAAATCCGAGACCGCACCACCGGTGGCAAAAATAGATTGTCCGATCGCGCCTGATCCACAACCCTGAGCGGATTTTTTTTGCAAACCGGCTATATTTGATTGAGCGTAATACAGGTCTTTTTCAGTGTCCAGGTAACAACGGACACCATAATAATATGATGAGGTGTTTGCATGACAGTGATTGTCGGCTGGCTGGTGGTTCTGGGCTCGGTATTTGGGGGGTTTATGATGGCAGGTGGCCACATGGCCGCGTTGCTGCAACCCATCGAATTGTTAATGATTGGCGGCGCTGGATTGGGCGCATTTTTTGTTGCCAATACGCCCAAGGCGATCAAAGCCACCATGAAAGCCATGCCTACCTTATTCAAGGCTAGCAAACTCAATAAAGCGGTATACATGGATTTGTTGGCGCTGTTGTATGAATTGCTGGGCAAGATTCGTAAGGAAGGCATGATGTCGATCGAAGGCGATATTGACGAGCCACACGCCAGTCCGCTGTTTTCCAAGTATCCCACCATCGCTCACGATCATCATGTTATAGAGTTTATTACGGATTATTTGCGCATCATGGTCGGTGGCAACCTCAATGCGTTTGAAATTGAATCACTGATGGATCAGGAGATCGAAACCCATCACAAGGAGGCTGAAGTCGCGCCCATGGTTATTGCAAAAATGGCCGATGCCTTACCCGCTTTCGGCATTGTGGCGGCCGTAATGGGGGTAGTGCACACCATGGAGTCATTGCATTTGCCACCCAAGGAGCTGGGCGTTTTGATTGCCCATGCCCTGGTGGGTACCTTCCTGGGTATCCTGCTGTCCTACGGTTTTGTCGGCCCCATGGCATCTGCTCTGGAGCAAAAAGGGCACGATGAAAACAAAATTTATGATGTGATTAAAGTGGTTTTGCTGGCAAGTTTGAATGGTTATGCGCCGCAAGTGTGTATCGAATTTGGTCGCAAGGTTATTTTCTCGGCCGATCGCCCAACCTTCAGCGAGCTCGAAGGTGATGTCAAAGCACGTAAAGGCAAGTGATGCCCATCTATGAACAAGCCCTGTCATGAGTGACGATTCGCAACGCCCGATTATCGTAAAAAAAATTAAAAAAGGTGGCCATGCCGCTCATCATGGTGGCGCATGGAAAATTGCTTATGCCGACTTTGTAACCGCCATGATGGCATTTTTTCTTTTAATGTGGCTGCTGGGGTCAGCAACCAAGGGCCAGCTTTCGGGTATTTCTGATTATTTCAAGACACCACTAAAGGTTGCACTGATGGGCGGTGAAGGTGCGGGTGATGCCACCAGTATCATCAAAGGCGGTGGTGAGGATTTAACCAAAGCGACCGGCCAGGTTAAGCGTGGCGCCGACCAGGACAAGAGCCAATTCGCCCCTGATAAAGATTCGGCAAAAAAAATGGCCGAACAAATCGAGCTCGAAAAACTTCAGCAAATGAAAGAAAAAATTGAAAATATTATTGAGAATAACGAAAAGATCAAGCCGTTCAAAAATCAGCTTAAACTCGACATCACCAGTGAAGGTTTACGTATACAAATTGTTGATGAGAAAAATCGCCCGATGTTTGACTCGGGCCGGGCCGAGTTAAAGCCCTATACGCGCGAAATTATGGCAGGCATTGCTGACGTTTTAAACGATATGCCGAATCGCGTCAGTTTATCAGGCCATACGGATGCCACACCATTCCCGTCAAAATACGGTACTTACAGCAACTGGGAGTTATCGGCTGATCGCGCCAACGCGTCGCGCCGGGAATTAATTAAAGATGGATTAAAAGCAGAGAAAATAATGCGAGTGGTCGGGCTGGCTGATGCGGTGCCCCTGGATCCTGAAGACCCTTACGATTCAACCAATCGGCGCATCACTATTATTGTATTGAATAAACGTACTGAAGAATCACTGATACGTTCGGGCAGTAAAGATGCCGGAAATATGCTCGACGTTGATCAGAATACATCGCACATGGAATTTAGCGGCTCGTCCAGCACGCCTGAAGCAGCCGCACAAGATGCGCCGCCGGTTATACCGGCCGAGACGCAGCCGCCAATGAAGCCGCCTGAGATGCAAAATGCACCGGCATCAACCCACGATGAAATCCCGGCTGATTTACGCCGGCCAGCGCGTTAAGGTGTTCACCGGGCCACTAGTCGCAACGTATTTAAGGGCACCTCGAAAAATGCATTTTTTCCGCGATGGCTGCGTCAGCTCCGTGCTCGAATCCTCATGTATGACTTATACACTGCGGTTCTCGACTCTGGCTCCCAGCTTCGTTCTACCTCCTGCTTCCATGCAGTCGTCCGCGCGGTGCTTCCTTGCCCTCACGAAAAAA
>JANOOU010000119.1:0-8700 GCA_031421475.1 Gammaproteobacteria bacterium
AAAAAGGCCCCCTGATTTTTAGGGGGCCTTTTTAATTTGGCATGTATGGCAGCCATGATAAGAACCTGTTGTTGCATCGGCACCCACTAACAGAGCCCATAATCTATTAACGCAACAACGGTTCGACAAATTCGCCCGGAGCGAATTTGAATGAGCGTAAGCGAACCCGAAGGGCGAGGCGCATGGGTGAGCAGCATGCTGCGAACGCCTGCACAGGATGTGCAGGCCGGTCTTCGAGCGAAGCATGGAATACACAGCGCTGAAGCGCCGAATAATCCTTCCATGCGCGCCCATAAAAAAGCCCCCTCGACGGGGGCTTTTTTACACAGGTGTGGCAGCTAACTTCGATAGCACAACAACAACTACTCACTACTACACAAACCACCCCCGTCCCCCCCAACCCACAATACCCATTCGGATTTTTCGCCAGATATTGCTGATGATATTCCTCAGCAAAATAAAACACCGGTGCCGGGAGAATTTCGGTGGTGATCTTACCCATGCCAGCGGACGACAAAGCAGTTTGATACGTATTGAACGACTCGGTAGCGGCCTGATGCTGTGCGGCATCGTATGTATAAATACCGGAGCGGTATTGTGTGCCGCAATCATTGCCCTGTTGCATGCCCTGCGTTGGATTATGTGCCTGCCAGAAAACCTGTAGCAGGCTGGTATAAGGTGTTTTAGCCGGATCAAAAATCAGACGTACCACTTCATTATGCCCGGTCATACCGCTACACACTTCCTGATAGGAAGGATTGGTTGTTAAACCGGCAGCGTACCCTACCGCAGTAGAATACACGCCGGGTAGTTGCCAGAACTTGCGTTCGGCACCCCAAAAACATCCCAGGCCAAACATGGCAAATTGCAGACCCGCAGGAAAGGGTTCCTGCAGACTATGGCCATTAACATAATGGGTAGCGGGTACGATCATGGTCTGGGTTCTACCCGGCAAGGCCTGATCCGGGGTTGGAAGAATGCGTTTTTTTGATTGGTTAAACATGGTCAGGGCGTCCGCAATGATTCGGTTATATCTAGTTTGATTTTTATTCTGCTAAATCGCAAATCAAACTCACCGGTTTCACCATTCAAATAGACAGGGATTTAACCTGAATGAGCCATTCAAACCCCCTCAATGCATCCTATAATGAGCCGTGTGCATTTTCGGCTTGATTTATACCTGAAGAGGGTGCAACTTTCATTACTCAGGCGGCTTCATTGCCTGCATAAGCCCACTAAAAAACTGAAAACCAATAAATTAAGGGGGAAGAAACATGAACGATTCCATCGACAAACAACCCGCCAACGACCGGCGTTCGCGTACGCGCAAGGAAATTAAACAGCTGATAGCCGAACGTAATGAAGTCTTGTCACTGTATTGCCAGCTGGCCGGTTGTGACGGCCGTGGCGCTAAACACCCGGACGAGATTGAGCTCGAAACCTTGCAGGAATTTTGTCAGGTACTTATCGACTACATTGCCACCGGGCATTTTGAGCTGTATAGCCGCATTTCGGAAGGCGGCGAGCGCCGCACCGATATGTCCAAACTTGCCAATATAGTTTGGCCGCGTATTGAAAGAACCACTCGATCTGCGGTCGATTTCAATGATTTATACGACGGTGGTAACAATTATTCCAGTACCCTGAAAGAGCAATTACCCCAAAATCTTTCAAAATTAGGTGAAGATCTGGCCACCCGAATTGAACTGGAAGACCAGCTGATTAACACCCTTTTGACCCCTTCTCCTACAGTCGCTGCTGCCATCCAATAATAAAGCAGGCTGGTGTTTAACCAGCCTGTCTTTTCACATTTTGTTTTTGATTTCCCAGCAACGATGAATTTTTGGATTACGTTTGAAATCTTCAGGTAAGGTTTTGGCGCTGATTTCATTCACTGAGAACTGTTCGCTTAATGCGGCATCCAGTTTAAACCGGCGAAAATTATTCGAAAATATCAACACGCCTTGCGTCGATAATAATGTCATACAGGATGTAATCAGCTGCACATGATCGCGCTGTATGTCGAGCACATCTTCCATACGCTTGGAGTTGGAAAATGTCGGTGGATCGAGAAAAATCACATCATATTGCTCCCCCGGTGTTTGTTCGTTTAGCCATTGCACGCAGTCTGCCTGAATAAACGCATGGCTGGAAACACGCATATCGTTGAGTCGAAAATTTCGCTCTGCCCAATCGACATACGTTCTGGACATGTCAATAGTGGTTACAGCACTGGCCCCACCGGCAACTGCATACACAGAAGCGGTTCCCGTGTAGGCAAACAGATTCAGTACTCTTTTGTTTCGTGACAAATCACGAATCAGTGCCCGTGTTAAGCGATGATCCAGAAATAAACCGGTATCCAGATAATCTTCCAGATTCACATAAAACTTTAAACCGGCTTCTTCGACAATTAATACGTGATTCGCATCGTCCTGTTTTTCGTATTGACTGCTGCCCTTTTGATGCTGACGTGTTTTAAAGACCACATGCGCTGTTTCTACGCCCAGCGCATCCGGCAATGCCTGCATCACTTGTCGCATACGACGTTGCGCCATGCGTACATCGACGGTTGCAGGTGGAGCATATTCCTGCACATGTAACCAGCTGCCATATACATCGACTGCCACGGCATACTCCGGAATATCGGCATCGTAAACACGGTAACATTCAATGCCATTCCGCTGCGCCCAGCGTGAATAATGTTTATGGTTTTTTGTCAGTCGATTAACAAAAGCAGTACGTGCTTCATCGGCTTTTTCCTGCGCTGGCGTAATGGCATCATCGGCAGGTTTTTCGTTAATGTGGTAATGAAATAATCCGCATTCAATAGCGCCGTTGTAAAGCGTATTGGTTTTATGCGTGCGCAAGCCAACCAGCTTCGCCAGATCGTGATTACCGGTAAACAGAGCCACGGTCCAGCCGGGAAAATATTGTTTCCAGCAATCACCGAGTTCGGCATAGGTATAAGCCAGTTGACGCACATCGCCCAGACGTTCGCCGTAAGGTGGATTAACGACAACCAAACCGGTTTGTTCTGACGCTACTGTGCATGCACTTAATGCGCGTTGTTCAACCTGGATAAAATCATCCAGGCCCGCCGCGTGAATATTTTGCCTGGCAGCATCTACCGCCTCGTCGGATTGATCATAACCGCGAATGGAAAGTTTGATAGTTTGTTTCGATTCTTTACGCAGGGTTTGCGCAGCCTGGCGTATCTGTTGCCAAAGTGCCGCGTCATGTTTTTTCCATCTCAAAAATCCAAAGTATTCACGTTCCAGGCCCGGTGCACAATGCAGTGACATCAAGGCCGCTTCGATTAACAATGTACCGGAACCACACATCAAATCGACCAGCGTATTCGATGCATTGGGCCAGCCCGCGCGCAATAAAATAGCTGCAGCCAGATTTTCTTTCATTGGCGCAAGCACCTGCGCACTGCGGTAACCACGCTTGTGCAAGGCATCACCGGATAAATCCAGGCTGATACGCGCAATATCACGTTCAACATAAACATGCACACGTATATCCGGTTGTTCGCGATCAACCCAGGGACGTTGCTCAAAACGCTCATTAAATTGATCAACAATCGCGTCCTTGATTTTGAGCGTGGCATAGTGGCTATTGGTCATGCTGCTCTTGTTGAGCTGGCAACTCACCGCCAGCGTGCCATCTATTTCAAGGTGTTCGTGCCAATCAATTTGTTGCACACCTTGATACAGTTGTGCATCATCGCTGGCGGGAAATTCACCCAACTGTAATAAAATACGACTTGCCAGACGTGTTCCCAAGCACACACGATAGCCCACTTCCAGATTGCCTTCAAAACCAACACCCGCAACCGCCGGCTTTAAATTGCAGGCACCCATCTGTGTTAATTCACTGGCCAATAAATCATCCATGCCTTTGGGACAGGTGGCAAAGAATGTAAGGGTATTTATCATCGAGTTATCCAAAACGTAGAAAAAAAAATTCAATAAACTGTTAAACTAAGCGCTTATTGTACATGAGCCAAAGACTAGTGATCGCTGACCTTAATCTTCAGTATTTGTTGTGGCCGGGATTGCTGCTTTTTATCGGCGTATTGCTGATGTTCGATATCGGCAGCTTTCGCCTCTTCCGCTACCTCAAGGCCACATTGCTGTTGTCATTATTGCTGGTGACGGTACGACTACTGGCATTGCCCTGGTATTCAATTCCAGATCACGTCATGTTGATGATCATTGCGATATTGATACTGAGTGGTATTTTATTACCCCTGTTGGCTAATCCCTTTGACATTAACCGTCATTTAACTCCGCTGGTTGATGACCTGGAAGATTATGTCAAGGTGCTATATCGTCACGCCAAACGCGTCATTATCTTGCTGGTGGGTTCAACCGTCGTTGTTATAGGTATAGCAATGATTGTGACACCGGCACCCGCCATACTCGTCATTCCTATTGGCCTGAGTATTCTGGCTATAGAGTTTGCCTGGGCTCGACGCTGGCTGCTGCATTTTCGAAAAACCATTGAAGATTTACAACACAAAATTCTGGATAAAATTAAATCATCAGATAAAAAAAACTAGCCTGATTATCTAGCAAACAAATGCGCAACCTTGAGCAAATCATCGGGTGTATCAATTCCCGGCCCAGGTAATTCGCGCGCCACATCAACATGTATAGCAACACCGTTATACAAGGCGCGTAATTGTTCCAGCTTTTCGGTTTTTTCGAGCATACAAGGTTTCATCGTACTAAATGCACGTAAAAAACCGGCACGATAGGCATATATACCTAAATGTCGCTGATAGTGTTGTGCCTGTTCATTGTTCAGGTCGGTAGACGAATCCCGGTTCCAGGGTATAGGCGCACGACTAAAATACAAGGCATAGCCGGTTTGATCGGTTACCACTTTTACAACATTGGGATTTAATACATCACTGGCGGATAAAATGGCGGTGCTCAGAGTTGCCATGCCTGCTCGTGTAAACTGTGCCAGGTTTAATGCAACCTGTTGCAGGATGACAAAAGGTGTTAAAGGCTCGTCGCCCTGCAGGTTAACGATTAATGTTTCATCCGGCCATGCATAATGCCGGCATACTTCACCCAATCTATCCGTACCGGTTTCATGCTGCACATCGGTCATGCAAACCTCGGCGCCAAACGATTTTGCAGCTTTATAAATGCGTTCATCATCGGTAGCGATAATAATTTCACTGGCGGATGATTTTTTAGCGCATTCCCAGGCATGCTGCAACATCGGTTTGCCAGCAATCTTAATCAGCGGTTTTCCAGGGAAACGGCTGGAAGCGTAACGCGCTGGAATAATGATTTTGAAATCAGGAATGGCTTGCGTTTTCATGACAGTCATTAATAAAAACTATTTATTTAGTGGATGTTTTTAAGCTACGCGCATCGCTTTCAAGCATAACCGGAATGCCGTCGCGAATTGGATAAGCCAAGGCATCGTGCTGGCAAAGCAGTTCGTTATTTTTTTTGTCGTAGTCCAGTTTACCTTTGCACACCGGGCATACTAAAATCTCAAGTAATTTTTTATCCATGACACACCTGCTCGATCAAATGTTCGATTCGTTGTTGTGCGATTGATGATAACTCAATATCAATCATTAAATACCAGTGCCGTGGCATATAAAAGCCTTTGCACTTAACGGCATCTTTTTCTGTCATCAATACCGGCAGCTCATCACCAAAGTGTAAATCGCTAATCGTAAATCGGTGATGATCTGGAAATTCATGGGGTATACATTCAATCCCGTGTTCAATCAGCGTGTTAAAAAATCGCTGTGGATGACCGATACCGGCAACAGCATGTACTTTTTGGCCGGAAAACTGCGACAAGCTTGCAATTCTGACCTCTTCGGCCATTGAAATAAGTTTTACCGGTTTAATGACAAACGCCATCTGGTGTTGCGAACCGCCGTTGGCAATCACCATATCAACCGATCGCAATCGACTCACCGGTTCGCGTAAGGGCCCAGCCGGTAAACAAAAGCCATTACCAAACTGACGAGCAATATCGACTACGGCAATTTCTACATCACGCTGCATGCGGTAATGCTGCATACCATCATCCGATAAAATAATATCGCAACCGTGGCGTTCCAGTAACAATTGTATATCCGCTTCGCGATTCGGGCCGATCACCACCGGGCATAAGGTACGGCGTGCCAATAATACGGCTTCATCACCCGAGTCGTGTGCGGCCGTACTATGGGTTATTTCGAGCGGATAAATCGCCGATTTACCGCCATAACCACGGCTGATAATGCCGGGGTTTTTACCTTGCTGCCGCAGAATTTCACACAGTTTAATAATGAGAGGCGTTTTGCCGGTGCCGCCAACGCTGATATTGCCCACCACGATCACCGGCACGCTGGCCTTGAAACGTCGCAACCAGCCTTTTTTATACAACCCGGAACGCATGGCCGACAGCACGCAATATAAACCCGCCAGTGGCAACAACAACCAGGCAACGGGATTTTGGTTATACCAGTAACGATCAAGCCGTTTCATGTTTATTTTCTGAAAATTGCAGGCGATAAAAATTGGCGTACGCGCCATTCAGCTGTAACAAACCTGCATGGCTGCCACTCTCTACAATACGCCCCTCTTCCATCACCAGTATTAAATCCGCGTTTTCGATAGTGGATAAGCGATGTGCAACCACCAATGTGGTGCGATTTTTCAGCAAGGTTACCAGCGCATCCTGTATATAGCGTTCTGATTCGGTATCCAGGGCTGACATGGCTTCATCCATAATTAATATCGGCGCATCTTTTAACAAGGCACGAGCTATGGCAATACGCTGTCTTTGTCCACCAGAAAGCATCACACCGCGTTCACCAACAACGGTTTGCAAGCCCTCCGTCATGTGTTCAATAAATTCCCAGGCATGTGCCGCTTTGGCTGCTGCAATAATTTGCTGTTCGGTTACATCCTGTAACCGCCCATAGGCAATATTGTGGGCAATGGTGTCGTTAAACAAAACAATTTCCTGGCCAACGTAGGCAATCTGGTCGCGCAAATTCAATAAAGTAAAATCACGTATGTCGCGCCCATCAAGCAATATATTGCCGGTGTAATCGTCATATAAACGCGGCAGTAAATTAACCAAGGTAGATTTGCCACTGCCGGATTTTCCAACCAGCGCCACAGTATGGCCAGGCTGCATATGCAGGTTAATGGATTTAAGAATGATCTTCTCGGCATTGCTGCGATAATTAAAGGTCACATCCCGAAACAGGATTTCGCCACGCACCCGTGGCGATTCATACGTGCCGCTGTCTTTCTCAGCGTCTGTATCGAGCAACTCAAAAATACTTTCTGCAGCCGCTATGCCACGCTGAATAACAGCATTGACACTGGTAAGATTTTTTATCGGTGCAAACATCATCATCATGGCTGCCATGAAAGCCACAAAAGTGCCCACGGTGATAATTTCCTGCATATCGGGCCGTGTTGCCAAATGCACGATACCGGCCAGGGCAAAGGCAACAAACACTTGAATCACCGGCGTGCTGATTGAAGTGGTTGCAGTCAGCTTCATCTGCTGCTGCATATTTGTTTTGTTAATGTCATGAAAGCGTTTTGTTTCGTAATGCTGGCCACCAAATATTTTTACCACGCGTTGTGCCTGAATGGATTCTTCAACAATATGCGTAACCTTGCCCATGGATTGCTGGATGCGTTGGCTGATTTTTCGGAAACGCTTGGACACACTGCCAACCAGTAACGCGATTACCGGGCCTATCACCAAAAATACCGAAGCCAGCATCGGGCTTAAATAAAATAAATATCCAATCAGGCTGCCTACCATTAATACGTCGCGAATCAGTATCGTCACCGCACCGGTGGCGGCCTGCGTTACCTGTTCGACGTTGTAGGTGAATTTTGAAATGGTATTACCGGTTGAGTTTTTGTCGTAATAATAATTGGGTAATTGCAGTAATTTTCGAAACATTTCTTCGCGCAACGCGACTATGACATGGCGCCCCACCAGTGCAATGTAATATTCAGACAAAAATCCGGCGAAGGCGCGCACCAGAAAAACGGCAAATAATACCAGTGGCAACCATTTAATAGTCTGCGGATCTTTTGCCACAAAACTGCCATCGAGCATGGTTTTCATCAACGCTGCAAACGCGGGTTGTGATAATGCAACCAGCACCATGCCCAATATCGCCAGCATAAATGCACGCCATTGCGTCAGCGCATAACCGAGTAATCGCCGATACGTTGAAGGCATGAGAGATGGAGCCGTTGCGCTCATAAATTATGGCGCAGCCTTGTCCAGCGTGGCGATCGATAAACGTGTGAGTCCGAGTTGCGCTGCCACATCCATAGCATTCACCACCGCCTGATGGGGGGTGCGCGCATCCGCGCGTAAAATCAGTGAGGTATCTTTGCGATCACCCAGGGTTTTTTGCAAGGCGAGTTTCAGGGTTTCTTTTTGGGTGTTAACCAGTTGCCTGTCGTTAATGTGATAGTGACCGCTGGCATCGATAGCAATTACCACCGATTGTGTGTCTTGCGGCTGTGCTTGAGATGAAGCTTCAGGCAAGGCAATTTTTAATTTCGCCTGTTTTTCAAACGTGGTGGATACCATGAAAAAAATCAGCAGCAGAAACACCACATCAATCAAAGGCGTGATGTCCACTAACAAATCACCGCGCTTTCTGGGACGCAAATTCACGCT
>JANOOU010000120.1:0-2092 GCA_031421475.1 Gammaproteobacteria bacterium
AAAAATTAACACCAGCAATATATATATATCGGCATTCACCTGAGAGATATCACCCATCATCCAAAACAGCATTCCCCGCAAGGGCTGATCCGCGCTGATCGATAAAATAAAATTAATGACGGCTCCCCAACCGGCTGCCAATACAACACCCGTGAGTAACAAACGCGAGGGATGCCAGCTGCCCTGTGAATGCGCCAGCCCAAATACCAGAAATATTGAACACAATGCACCGAACAGTGCGCTAGCAGAAATAATCGTTGCACCCATACCGAAAGAAATAGCCAGCAATGCTGCCACCGATGCGCCGCCGGATACGCCGAGTATGTAGGGGTCTGCCAACGGGTTACGTAACAACACCTGCATTAAAGCACCCGCCAGCGCCAGCAAACCGCCACTCACAAAAGCCACATAGGCTCTGGGCGCGCGTAAATCCATGACAATATTATGTTCGATACTCGATGTGTTATGGGTGAGTGCTGACCACACCTCATGCAGCGAAAGATGGTAACTGCCGAGTGATAACGCCAGTATGAAGCTGGCGATGCTGAGGAGTATGAGGGTGGTGATGAGGGTTAGTGGGCGCAACATGCGGGGGATTATAGGGTTTGTTGGGAAGATGGGTTACTGGTTTCCTTCGGGTAGGGCAGCGTAAGCCAAAAGCAAAAAAACTGTTAAATAAATTGTAACAATGCTGTCGCCTGTTAAGGCACAATATTTATCAGAACAAAATAGAAGGCGCACTCCATGGGAAATCGACTCTCCAAAATTTACACCCGTACCGGCGACAAAGGCACCACTGGCATGGGGGATGGCACACGTGTGGCTAAAGACTCCTTGCGAGTCGCCGCCATGGGCGATGTGGACGAGCTCAACAGCGTAATCGGCATGGTGATTTGTAAATGTGCTGAGGGCTCTGTCAAACAAACACTCATCACCATTCAGCATGATTTATTTAATCTGGGTGGGCAATTAACCCTGCCGGAATATAATTTGATTACCGCTGCACGGGTATTATGGCTGGAGCAAACACTGGATGCATGGAACGAAAACCTGCCACCCTTAAAGGAATTTATTTTACCTGGCGGCGGCGAAGCGGCTACGCATTGTCATCTGGCGCGCACGGTGTGTCGTCGTGCCGAACGCACTATTGTGGCATTGACAAAAGAATTTGAATTCAGTGATCAAATACCGGCCTACATCAACAGGCTCTCGGATTTGCTGTTTGTGAGCAGTCGCGTATTGAGTCGCGAGGCCAACGCGCCGGAAGTGTATTGGCAATCGGCCAGAATTCAAAAGGAGAGCGCAAATGAACCCCAATGACACAAATATCGCGACCATCCATCTCTCGTTCCCACGCTGTCACTGGAAACTGCTCCTGCGTTTCCAGTATTTCCACCATCCATGGCGGTTGCGTGGGAATGCATATCCGTAAAATGAATGAACTTTGTTAAATAAATAATATGCGTATCGGTATTGATCTGGGCGGTACAAAAATCGAAGCCATTGCGCTGGATGAATCCGGCGTTGAATTGCAGCGCAAACGTATTGCTACACCACAGGGCGATAATCACGCCACATTAAATGCCATTGCACAACTCATTGCAGATATTGAAACATCTACCCGACAAAAAGGAAGTATCGGTTTGGGTACGCCCGGTGCGCTGTCACCGACTACCGGTTTGATGCGCAATTCCAATTCAGTATGTTTAAACGGTATGCCGCTAAAAAAAGATCTGGAAAATTTATTACAACGCCCTTTGCGGATGGCGAATGATGCAAATTGTTTTGCATTATCCGAAGCAACGGATGGTGCGGCCAAAGGAGCGTCCGTTGTGTTTGGCGTGATAGTCGGCACCGGTACGGGAGCCGGTGTGGTGGTGAATCGACAAGTACTTACCGGCCCTAATGCAATTGCCGGTGAGTGGGGGCATAATCCCCTGCCCTGGCCACGAGATGATGAACGCCCCGGCACCGATTGTTATTGCGGTAAACAGGGGTGCATTGAAACATTCTTGTCCGGCCCCGGGCTAGAGCGGGATTTCTGGCTCGCCACCGGCGAAAAACTCAACGCAGCAGAAATCGTTTTGCGCGC
>JANOOU010000121.1:0-13289 GCA_031421475.1 Gammaproteobacteria bacterium
TTTACGAATTATAGTATATTGACCGAAATAACGCGTCAACAGAACTTTGCGAAGTTAGACTAACGCAGCAGGAGGTCCAAAAACATCCCATACACAAAACTTTACGAATACGCGAAAAATAAAAAATGCGATTTTTACTGCCCTGTTTATTTTTCATGGCTTCATTTTCAATCACTGGTGTGATTGAAAATGGCGGCACATCTCGGCAATTGCTCCTGCATTGCTCTACCTCCTGCATCCATGCAGTCGTCGATCACTCGCTCCCGGCGTGATTCTACCGCCTACTTCCTGTAGGCGTACCTTCCGCCATCCATGGCGGTCGCTTGTGCCGCGCGGATACTCTGACACATCAGAACATCCTAAACAAAAAGCGTTGACCTGAAGGCCAACCCACAACATCAACCACCTTATTCATTCGCTTTTATTTACGTGCATTTGCGGATCCATGCTGTTAATAAATTTCTCCGCACACCACCGACCTGGACAGCGCCTAACCAATTCTGGTTTTGTCCACTTCATCAAAATAAATCTTTTTACGATAATTAATCAAACCATTAGTGGAGCTGTCGTGGTGGCTGACATCACCCGGCTTTACCATATCTTTTTGTATTTGCCCGGCCAGCACTTTGCCGTATTCCACGCCCCATTGGTCGAAGGAATTAATATTCCAGATAATGCCTTGCACAAAAACTTTGTGTTCATACATCGCCAGTATCGATCCTAATGTTTTTGGACTTAAGCGTTCAAACATCAGCGTGTTGGTCGGCTTGTTGCCTTCAAATACTTTGTGTTGCACTACATTATTTATTTCTTCATTCGATAAACCCTGCGCTTTCATTTCGGCAACGGCTTCGATATAACGTTTACCCAGCATTAATGCTTTGGTTTGAGCCAGGCAATTAGATACCAGCACCCGTTGATGCAAACCCAGCGGATTATTATTCAGCGCAGGAATTAAAAAATCAGCCGGTACCGGCTTGGTGCCCTGGTGCAATAATTGAAAAAACGCATGCTGGCCGTTGGTGCCGGCTTCGCCCCAGATGATTGGGCCGGTGAGATAATCCACGCGGTGACCGGTTCGATCAATGGTTTTACCATTACTTTCCATATCCAGCTGCTGCAAAAATGCCGGCAGGCGTTGCAGGTATTGGCTGTAGGGCATAATGGCGTGACTTTGCCATTCAAAAAAATTGTTGTACCAGATGCCGAGCAAGGCCAGTATCACCGGCATATTTTTTTCCAGCGGCGCTTCGGCAAAATGTTGATCCATTTCATGTGCGCCCTGCAGCATTTCCTCAAAATGATCCATGCCCAGATACAAGGCAATCGGCAACCCAATGGCCGACCACAATGAATAACGGCCACCGACCCAATCCCAGAATTCAAAAACATTTTTTGGATCAATGCCGAATTCCTTAGCCGCGGGAATATTGGTGGACACTGCTACAAAATGTTTGGCTATGGCTTTTTCATCACCAACACGATCCATAAACCATTTGCGTGCGCTGTGTGCATTCAACATGGTTTCCTGGGTGGCGAAGGATTTGGATGACACAATGAACAGTGTATTTTCCGGCTCCACCAGTTTAAGGGTTTCCACCAGATGGGTCGGATCGGCATTGGACACAAAACGCGCAAGTAAGCCTCGGCGTGCATAGGGCTTCATTGCCTGGCA
This sequence comes from Gammaproteobacteria bacterium, assembly GCA_031421475.1. Classification (GTDB taxonomy): domain Bacteria; phylum Pseudomonadota; class Gammaproteobacteria; order SZUA-229; family SZUA-229; genus JACPVK01. Next base: position 1,676 of record JANOOU010000121.1, read on the forward strand.
CACCAGTTGCGGCCCCAGGTCAGAACCACCTATGCCTATATTCACAATCGTCTTGATGGTTTCGCCGGTATAACCGCGCCATTCGCCGCTGCGCACCCGGTCGGTAAAACCGCGCATGTGTGCCAGTACCGCATTCACCTGGGGCATCACATTCTGGCCCGCCACCATCACTGGCCGGGTTGAGCGGTTGCGCAAGGCGGTGTGTAATACAGAACGATGCTCGGTGCAGTTAATCACCTCGCCGTCCAGCATCTGATCACGCCACCCCTCAATACCGGCCTGTCGCGCCAAATCCATTAGCAAAGACAGTGTGGTTTGATTGATGCGATTTTTAGAATAATCCAGCAATAAATCGTTCATCTGGCAAGAAAACCGCTCAAAACGCTGCGCATCGTCGCTGAACAGGTCGCGCATGTGCTGATCCTTGATCTCGTTGTAATGCGCGTTGAGGGCACGCCAGGCGGGTGATTGCAGGAGATTAGTCATATTATTTTTTCTTCGGGTGAAAGTGCCGCAAAGTGTATGTGCTTGCTGATGTTAACTCAATGCTGAGCATCTACGGCTCGCAAGCACGGCTGTGAAAGGTATAATGCTGCGCTTTTGCACAAAACTGGACGCCATCCATGACCACAGCCCCCATTACACTCACCCAGCCCAACGACAAGGAGCTGCGCTCTCGCGTCAAATTATTTGGCACTCTGCTGGGCAACATTATTCTTAACCTGGCGGGGGTGCAGGTGTATGAGGCCGTGGAAAAACTGCGCACCGGTTATATTGCGTTGCGCCATGAAGAAAGCCCGCGTCAACGTGCACAATTAATGGAACTCATCGAATCACTGGATGTGGAAACCCTTACCCAGGTGATTCGCGCCTTCAGCATTTATTTCAGCCTGATCAACATTGCCGAGGAAGATTTTCAGCACCAGCAGCGTTATCGCACCATCCGCAGCAACAAACCGCTGTGGGTGGGCTCGTTTGATGCCACGCTCAACAAATTCAAACAGCAAGGTATGGGTGCCATCCAAGTGCAAAACCTGCTCAATCAGCTGGCCTATATCCCGGTATTCACCGCGCATCCCACCGAATCCAAACGCCGCAGCATGATGAACGCGCTGCGCCGTATCTTTGTGATCAACGATAAACTCAACGAAGCCCGCCTCAGCAAAAATCAGCGCGAAGAAATCATTCTGGAACTGGAAACCGAAATCCAGATTTTGTGGCGCAGCAACGAAGTACGCGAATACAAACCCCAAGTGATGGATGAAATCAAACACGGACTGTTCTTCTTTCGCACCAGCCTGTTTGAAGCAGTACCGACGGTTTACCGCAACCTGGAACGCAAGCTCGCCAAATATTATCCGCAACACCCGATTGTTGTACCCAGCTTCCTGCGCTTTGGCTCGTGGATTGGCGGTGACCGTGATGGCAACCCGTTCGTAAAACCCGAAACCACCGCCTCCGCCTTACGTCTGCAAGCGCAGGTCATTATCGAGGAATACCTGCACCGGTTGAACGAACTCACCAGCCAGCTCACCCATGCCAGCGACATGTGTGTACCCACCAAGGAATTTCTCGATAGTTTATCCACCGATGAAAATCTGCGCTTTCAGGTATTTGCCGATTCACCTAGCGCCTATGCCCTGGCGCCATACCGCCGCAAGTTGTCATTCATGCATTACCGCATGCAGCAAAATCTTGCCATCGTGCGCGCACGTCTCAACGATAAAATTGCCGAGGGTGTGCAGCATGCCTATGCCTCCGAAAAAGAATTTATTGACGATCTCAACCTGATCAGCGATTCACTCATCAGCCATGGCGATCAAAACATTGCTGACGGTGCCTTAAAAGACCTGATGCGGCTCACTGAAACCTTCGGCTTTTATTTATTGAAACTCGATCTGCGCCAGGAATCCACCCGCCACACTGATGCCGTGACCGATATCATCAAACAAATCAAAAAGGCACCGGATTACGCCGCGCTCAATGAAACCCAGCGCGTGCAACTACTCACCGGTTATCTCAAAGATCCGCCACAATTTGCACTCGACAAACATCAACTGATGGAATTAAACCGTGAAACTTTAGAAGTGTTTGAACTGATGGCGCAAATGCACAAAGAAATTTCGGTGCAGGCATTCGGCCATTATGTTGTTTCCATGACCCACGCCGCCAGCCATGTTATGGAAGTCATGTGGTTAGGCTCGCTGGCGGGCCTCGCCGGCCTCGATCACAGCGGCGAATGGCAGTGCAAATTACGGATTGCGCCGCTGTTTGAAACCATTGAGGATTTAGCGCGTATCGAAGTGGTACTGAAAGTTTTGCTCGACAACGAAATTTACAGCCGCCTGCTAAAAGTCTCCGGTAATCAGCAGGAAGTGATGCTCGGTTATTCCGATTCGTGCAAAGACGGCGGCATTATGGCATCCACCTGGCATCTGTTTGAGGCACAACAAAAAGTGATTGCACTGGCCCGCGAACACGGCGTTAATTGCCGCTTGTTTCATGGCCGTGGTGGCACCGTGGGGCGTGGCGGCGGCCCCACCTATGATGCGATTTTGTCGCAACCCGAAGACACCGTGCATGGCCAGATCAAATTCACCGAACAAGGCGAAGTGCTGTCATACAAATACAGCAATGTTGAAACCGCCACCTATGAAATCACCATGGGCGTGTCCGGTTTAATGATCGCCAGCCGCTCACTGGTCACCAAACAACCGCTCACCGCGAAAAAAGAATTCGTCAAAGCCATGCGTGAACTCACCGACGTGGGCGAAAAAACCTATCGCCAGCTCACCGACCACACGCCGGGATTTCTCGATTATTTTTACGAAGCCACACCGGTGGTGGAAATTGGCCAGCTCAACTTTGGCTCACGCCCCTCACACCGCAAAAAAGTTGACCGCTCCAAAACCTCGGTGCGCGCCATTCCCTGGGTATTCGGCTGGGCGCAGTCACGCACCACCCTGCCCGCCTGGTATGGCATAGGCTCGGCGCTGGAACATTACATCAGCCAGGGTGAAGACAAACTCAAACTGTTGCAACGCATGAACAAAAGCTGGCCATTTTTCCGTGCATTACTCAACAACACACAAATGGCGCTCACCAAAGCGGACATGGCCACCGCCCGTGAATACGCAGAATTATGCGAAGACAAGGCACTGGGCGCACGCATTTTCAAAATGATCAGCGACGAACACAGCCGCACCCTCAAACACATCCTCGCCATCAGCGACAGCAGCATGTTGCTGCAAGACTCACCCTCACTGGCATTGTCCATCAGCCGCCGCGATCCGTATCTTGATCCACTCAGTCACATTCAGATTTTGTTACTCAAACGTTATCGCGCCATGCGTGAAAAAGAATCGGACGAACATAATATCTGGCTCAATCCATTATTGCGGGCGATAAATGCGGTGGCGCAGGGGATGCGGAATACGGGTTAATTGTATTGTGTTTAATGCAATGCGCATTGGATGTGGCAACACTTTCTGTTGCTGTTGTAGGGTGGGTTAGCGCAGCGTAACCCACCGTTATTAACGTGATAACACATTCTGTTTTGTCTTGATCATTTTCGTTCCCATGCAACCGCCATGGATGGTGGAAATACTGAAAACGCAGGGAGCGGTTTTCAGTGACTGCGTGGCAATGCATATATCTTGTACTGTTTACTGAATTACTTCCTGGTTTTGAAAGTTTTATTTCGCTCTCGCTGAGCGAGTTACTTCTTTTGCTTGTGCAAAAAAAATAACCAAGAAAACACACCCCGGTCGCGCTGGCCTTCGGCTTCCCTCGCAGAGTAGGTTTTGCTTCAAGGCCGTTTTGATGCGCGTCCCTGCTTATCAAAACTAAAATGGCCATCCATGGCCATTTTACCTTGGCAAACCCCACTCTGCGAGGCGGCGCTTATGGGGACACCAAATCAAAAGCAACCCCACAGCAAAAAACGTAAAGCAAAGCACCACACTTCTTGTTTTCGTAGGTGCGATTAGCGCAGCGTAATCGCACGCATGTTAATTTACTAAAAATACGATCCTTGCAATTCACTATTTTTCACAACACGTAGCCCGGATGTAACGAAGTGGAATCCGGCGATTTTCTAAGATTCCGTTTCAGCGCATCCGAGCTGCTTTATTATTTGTTAGGTGTTCTTTTCTCCACTCTTCATGCTTTTTGGTTAGCGCTTCAACTTCACTTAAATCTGGTGAAGTACAAATTGCTTCTAAATAAGGATTGCTTCCTTTTTTTGCTTCCTTTAATACCTTTAACCATTGATCAAGGTAGTTTGCTTCCATATGATACCCATACTTTTTATCGTCAGCTAAATTATGAAATTCTACATATGTTTCTAGCAATGTTCTAAATACAGATGGGACGCCTGTAGCCCCTCTGTTTTCTATAAGTGTGATTAAGCAACTGGATAACTCAATTAAAGAGCCATGTAACGCTACTAAATTTCTGTGCCAGGCATGTTTTTTGTCAAAAATAAATTTCTTAGTTGCTTCCAAAAGCGCATCATGTGAACTCTTTAAACATTCAAGTGTCTGCATTTTAAGTGCGGCCAACGTTTGCCATAAAGCGCGTCGCTTTTAATGGGGTTGTCATGAGATTATGCCTCGCCATTGACCATTAGTCAGATTTAATGGTGTGCTTCCTACGTCAGCACACCCTACACTACTACGAATTCAAGCGACGTTGTGTTTGTCTTTAGCTTTTGTCTTTATCGCTTTGGCTTTTAATGTTAGGCCCATTAGTCGTTTACCGATCAGTGTACGTAAATTCAGGGTGCAATGCACAGGGATGTGCATTTCAGTTTTGATAAGCAGGGGTGAGCAATATATTGCGAACGCCCACACACGGATGTGTGGGCTGGACTTCAAGCGCGGCATGGAATGCGTAGCGTAGAAGCGCATCAAAACGGCCCTGAATTTACGTGCACTGTTCGGGAACCCCGAAGGGATAAATTGCGCGGGCTAGCATTTTTTGGTGACCCATGAATATTATCTGTGGGTTGCGTTTGACAAAAAGTTACCCGCCCAGCGAGGGCGGAATAAAAAGTTGAGAGTTAGGTGCTAATACCGTAAACAGTACAAACCACATGCATTCCCACGCAGTCACTGAAAACCGCTCCCTGCGTTTTCAGTATTTCCACCATCCATGGCGGTTGCATGGGAACGAGAAAATTGATACCGTTAGAACTTGATCCAGCGAGCGGCATTGTATTCAGAATGATTACTGATCCAGCACAAACTGTACAATAAACCGTTTTCTTTGCGGGGCACCGCAGCAGGCGGGATGGTTTACTGTATTTTTATTTTGACTTTGAAAATTCTTTTCAGATCTCACTGAGTGAGCATGAACTATTTATTATTTTCTACAAACACCTCAAACCTTTTATTAAACAATAGCTCCAGCTCATCAACAATATCCCTGGCCGCGCGGCCACGCAACATATGCTGCATCATCAAGTCCGAAGTTTCATTTAATAACGTACTGCGTTCAATCATCTGGTAGGTCTGATTTAGACGTTTAATCGCAGCCACCACCGATTCTTCAGCAGGACGCGGGATTTGTAGCGGTACCAACGAAACAAATTTTATTTGCGGTGCGCGGGATTGTAAAAACTCGGCGAAGTCGAGCAAAGTTTTTTGCTCGGCCTCTGGCAATTCTGAAAATATCTTTGATAAATGCTGTGACATTTTTTGTGCCATGGCGCTCGCTGCTTATTCCGGGTGTAACTCGCAATATTTTTTGGCGAAGGCCAGTAATTCTTCCATCGCGCGCGCCTTGAATTTATGGCGCTGATGCACAAATGAAAACGGACGCTCCAGTGGTGGGTCGAGCGGTATCGCGGCCAATGAACCCAGTTTGAGTTCTTTGACCACGGTGGAATGCGACATGATCGATATGCCCATACCGGCTTCCACTGCACCTTTAATCGCTTCCGGGCTGCCCAGTTCGAGACAAATCTTCAGTTCGTCACCGGCAACATGAAGATGCAAATACTCGGTAATAACTTCGCGTGTACCCGAACCTTCTTCACGGCAAATAAACGGATAGGTGACTAACTGTTGCGGACTAACGGTTTTAAATCCTGCCAGGGGGTGGCGCGGGGGCATGATGGCGACTAACTGGTCTTTGCGACACACATCCACTTGCAGATTTTTATTATTCACCGAGGCTTCAACAATACCGAGATCGATAATGTTGTTTTCCACCATCGATACTATACCTTCGGTGTTGGATACTTTAAGGCGTATATTCACTTCCGGATTTTTCGATTTGAAATCACCCAGCAGAAACGGCAGCATGTATTCCGCAATAGTGGTGCTGGCACCCAGCGTCACCACACCACTCACATCGCCGGTCATTTCACGAATGGCATTTTCCATTTCATCGTAGAGCTCAAAAATACGGTCGGCAAACACATAAACACGATGACCGGCCTCGGTCAGTGTTACACGATTATGGGTACGGTCGAACAAACGGGTATTGAAATGCTCTTCGAGCTGGCGAATTTGAAACGTCACGGCCGGTTGCGTCATGTGCAGTGCATCCGCGGCTTTGGTGAAATTCAGCAGGCGCGCTACGGAGTGAAATACCTTGAGTCGACGGTCGGCCATAACATTTTCTTGTATTAGGATTAAGGGCGCTGATGGTATCACAGAAGAAGGGAGGATAAATCTCCTGCCAGAAGGGATATAGAACGCTGACCAAGACGCCTGGATAAGCGGCCAGGGCTGCTTCTGCTGAAGCAAAGCGAAGCAGGCATCGATACTGCGCACGCAATCACGCAAGCGGGCGATCAAACCCGAAGCACCCCTCCCGCTTCAATGTCTTCTGCACAGTCAACGCCACCTGCAAGCCCTTGCCTCTTGGTCTTGGCCTGAGCCACGCCGTTCAGCCATGACCACTCAATTGCCAGAACATCCCGTACAAAAACAACCAAGCGCTTTGCGCCTGATTTAGCGTTGAGGCAGGAAACCCTGCCTGCCACCGGATTGACGCATGTGAATAACTTAATAGGATGGTAGATAATGCAATTTACGTTGATTAGGATGGTGTTTATTGGCTCTTATCAGCCTTATACATCAATGCAACGCAATATCTCCCGTCTTTTAGGAGGTACACTTTACGTTATGTGGCTCACTCCAGCGAGTAAATGAAATGAGTTTTATTTCTTGCGCAAGTTATTAAGCACAAATAATATGGTTAGCATGTGGCATTCGTTATTGCCTACACTGTTTGTAGTTACATCACAGCAAGTAAAAGCATGTCATTCTTTTCAGTGTCGGCTCAAGCCTGTAAACTCATCCCACATAACAAGTCATTAAACATCATTCGCTTCGCTCATTTGGACGCGCCAAAAGCGGCGCGCCAGTTAATTCAACGTTAGGCATTAAGGAGGACGCTCGTGAATAGACTGTTTGCCAATATTTGCTCATTCAATCTCGGCAAAGCCAAGCGCTTCTACACTGAGCTGTTTGGATTTCAAGTGAAATACGATAGTGATTGGTTTGTGCATCTCTGCGATCCTGCCAACGGCTCTCTGGAGCTTGGGCTTATTGCCAAAAACCATGAGTTGGTCCCCGAATTAGCCCGCGGCCAATCTTCTGGTATCTACATCACGCTCGTTGTCGATGACGTAGATTTGGTTTATCGGAAAGCCCAAGAGTTGAAGGTCAAAATCATCGACCCTCCTACGCCCACTTTTTACGGGCAAAAGAGAATGCTGCTTCAAGATCCCGATGGTAGCCTTTTGGATGTATCGTCACTTTACAATGCCTAACTCTACATTCGAGAGGGACGCGCCAAAAGCGGCGCGCCCCCAATGCCGGTAAGTTAAGGCCGTTGAGCGCTTTTATAGGTCCGAATTTATTCGGACAATGGCCTGTTTAATGGCACCTTTGTGCGAATAAATTCGCACCTACATTCTTAACTTACCGGCATTGGGCGCGCCCCTCAACTTTACGTTGAGGCTGTAGAAAAACCCAAATGAAAGTATTTCGATTACTTACCGAAGAAAATTGGCTCCACAGAATGCACCAGGATCGACGATCGTGCTGTCAGGAAGGATTTCGCCACCCATCCATTGCGTTGTCAAAATATTTTTTAGTAGTTTTTCTACAGCCTCGCTAGGCAGTTCTCAGAAAAGAAATTGACAAATCGAGATTTATCCGCAAGTATTGAAAGCATGAATAGCCAAACAACCACTACGCATCTGATTATTACCATCATTCCAAAAGAATGGTGGGTTTTCTAATGCTTGTTTGATTTATGAAACCCGCCCTAGAGGCGGGTTTTTTGTTTCTGCTTCTAGGGTTTTCACTAAGAGCCAAAGGAGGCCATATGAAAAACCATGAACTGAAACAAGAGATACTCGCAGCGGACAGTGCCATCAATCGTAAAGACTTTGATGCAGTCTCTGAATTTTATACACAAGATGCAACACTAGTTGTGAGGCCTGGGCTTTTAGTATCTGGTCGTAGCAATATCCGCGAGGCACATAAAAGAATCTCTGAATACTTTAATGGTAGTTTAGAAGTATCTCAGGGGGAAATGGTTATTATTGAAGCTGGTGATACGGCTTTAGTAATGGCTGAAACATTTGTAAAATCGCCCGGAAAGCCAGATTCTGAATATCCCGAAGCGCGCAACGCAATCTATGTTTACGTTAAAGATGATCAAGGAAAATGGCTCTGCGCAATTGATAACTCGTATGGTGTTAAGTTGCTACAAAAAAATGCCTAACAAAGACAAGCAGCAGGATCACAAAACCGCTGCTTCGCTTTGGTTTTGTGGCCTCTGCTGGCGGCGTTGAGGCTGTAGAAAAACTCAAATGAAAATATTTCGATTAAGCACCCTGGCGCTGCCAAAAACGGCGCGCTCCTTAACCTGAACACTAGATGGAATATTGTCATGCAGTCCCGTGAAAAAATTTGGATTTTGCTATCCGATTTATTTGTCGACACAGAGCGTAGTGTTGATGAATTAATAATGCTTGGAAAAGCGTTAAAAGAAACGGGATGTCCTGTTGAGGAAATAGAGAAAATATTGAAATATGAAGTGGCACCTGTATGCGGTACGTGGATGCGTTACCCAACAATAGGTCCATGGCCGATGTTTGATGAAAAAGATTTAGTGCTGCGTATTCACAAACATATTGAAAGGCCTTGGTATTGGCCTCCGTTGATAAAAAATGGGTTATGGGGCCTCGGCCATGTTAAAAAAGAATGGGAAACAGTTAAAGCTACAATCAATAACAATGAGCATCTCATCTAACACGTCGCTCAAGTTCGCACGCTTGGCTTAACCTTAGAACGCAGCCTGTTTAAATCAAACATCACGGCTTCGCCGCCACCCAGGCCAGGTGTTAGCGGACAGCCAGCCTTTTTCTTCAGCCAGGCATAACACAGAATCGGGATCACCAGCAGCGTCAACAGGGTTGGGACCTCTATGCCAAAAATCCGTGCAAGGACAAGGCCACTAGATACAGGATCATCCGTGTAAACAAGGCGTGCAGCATCGCTTCCATGAGATCGTCCGCATTGCTCTCCCACAACCATTGCTAATCATCGGGCTAATAGAAACAGTATTATGTATGCACGCATCATTAGATAAAGTTTGTGCTCCCGATATTTTTTTAGTAATGTCATGACACATTGGATTGCAAGCGTAAACGTCTCTAACAGCAATCCAGATGCCTGATGGTTTCGGTGTTGAAAACTTTCGGCAATAGTCGATAGAACGAGATGGACTGAATCATTCTTTTTAAATGGTGAAAAATGGCAGCTAAACGAACCCTGGTTGTTGATGATTCCAAATCTGCACGTTTCGTACTCAAGCGTATGCTCAATGAACTGGGGCTGAGTGTCGATACTGTTGAGTCGGCTGCTGACGCACTGGATTATCTAACGCAGCATCGTCCAGATGTTATTTTTATGGATCACATGATGCCTGGCATGGATGGTTTGGAGGCTACCCGGCGAATCAAGGAAAACCCTGCCACCGCTGCCATTCCGATTTTGATGTATACCTCTAAAGGCGGCGAAGTCTATCTTAGCCAGGTGCGTGCACTCGGTGCTGTTGGCATCATCCCAAAAACCATTGCCCCTGTGGAACTTAAAGAGTCGTTACTGGAATTAGGTCTCATTAAAGACCTTGCGATTAAATCCACTTTAAAAATAGACAACATGGCAATACCTCCGGCACTGCCGAATGCCAGGCCTGAACCATCTACAAAAAAGAAAAACGTTCTGGATATTTATCTCCAGGACCTGCGTAAATTAATGGATGAACAAACAATAGAGTTGCACAAGAGCATGTGGCTTGGTATTGAATCGGTTAGCCATGAAATATTTAACAGGCTAAATACCGGGTTTGAAGAGAAATTAAATAAAATATACGCGCCAAACTCGGCCATGCCAGACAGGCGAGCTCATGGGAGTAGCAAAAAAAACTGGCTGATAGCTTTGATTAGCCTGATGTTTGTTGTATCGGTTATATTCAATTATGTTTTATATCAAAACAATAACGAGCTTAATTTAAAACGGGAAGCCGATAACAAAAAACAAGCCCTATTGAAAGAAAAATCCGTATCAGATATCAAAATAGAACCCGATTATAATAACCAAACCGCCATCAAGCAGGAAACTCTGACTGCTGAAACTAAATTCACGGCGCAAGCCAGTCAGTCAGCCAAACTGGCGTTCATTCAGTGGACAAAGACTAAAATAATTAATTACCCTTTTAATGAACTTGCGTTAAATGAAAATCGCGTAACAGCTATAGACGACATAATTAACCGCGCTCTGCAAGCAGGGTACAAAGGGCATATTATTTTGCAAATACATGCTGGTAAGTTTTGTCTGGTAAGTGACGATTCAGGAAACTTCGAGGTGGAAAGCAGAAACATCGCCGTTACCGACTGTCAATTTATAGGCAATAATACCCAAAAGAATGATCAGCCGACAACTTATCAATCTGTGGGCTTCGCTAACTATCTTTCAGGTATGGGTTGGCTGGTTGATGCGGGTATTTTTATTGAAATAGACAGTTCAACAGGAAATGTTGAATGGGTAGAATACCCCGCAAAATCTCAACACACCACCGCACAACTCTGGAACGACGCCGCACAACAGAATAATAGTATTACAATTAAACTCGAACCATAATGATTAACCTATGGAGTGAGATTGAACTTGTTCCGATTCATCAGGCCGCTAAAAACCATAGGTTGAATGTATGAGCACGATGTTTGGTAAAGCGCGCCCCTTAACTTTACGCTAGGACACATGCTATGCGACGGATTACAATATTTTTATTTTTAGCTGCATTTCCAATGCTTGCTTTTGCAGGACAATGTTCATTAACTGAAGATCAGCTTATTGGAACTTGGCTAGCTAATGGCGATACCGGATTTTTCGGGAAAATGGAGTTTCGCCTGGAAGGAAATCGCAGGATCTTCAACTCTTGGCTCGACCATCGCCCAGAATTCATAGACGGAGCCTGGGTGCTCAAAAACTGTAAGCTAAGAATTTCGCACCCGACAGAGCAAGCCCTATCATTCAACTTTATCATTCGATTAAAAAATCGAGACAGTCTTGAGCTTGAAGAA